>JAMOPC010000451.1 GCA_027064845.1 Desulfurococcales archaeon
TTTGTGCGAATAATTGCTCCGAGGATGAATGGTTGCGGGAATACAAGTATTTATTGGCATTAATTGGTACTGTGGTTTTCTGGGGTAGTAGTTTCCCTGCTATAAAGTACTTGATGAACATTATTAGCGAATACTCCTATACATGGGTTCGCGGCTTCTTCTCATTGCTTTTCCTAACACCTTATCTTCTCTGGTTTATCGCTAAGAAGGGATTTAGTCTTAGGTGTTTAAAGGGAGGCTTGTTAGCTGGCGTATTTTATTCTCTTGGTCTCTGGCTCCAAGCATGGGGTACACGATACACTACTGCTAGTAATTCTGCTTTCATAACTGGTTTAAACGTATTATTTGTACATATCTTTACAGCTACATTTTATAAGAGGTATTCGAAGGAATTATTGTTGAGTTTACTGACAAGTATTTTAGGCTTATATCTTTTAACTATGCCAGCGGGTTCTCTGGTTTCTTTTCATAGTAAGAAAGGTGATTTCCTAGTATTGCTTGGAGCAATCATGTGGGCTCTCCAAGTATTAACAGTGGATAGGCATACGGATTGTAACCCGTTTATATTTATTTACTTCATGTTCCTACCAACACTATTCTTCGCAATACCAGACCTCCTAAACAACAATTTCCAGTACATATTCGCGAAAAGAGAAGCAATACTATTACTCATCTACTTAGCCCTTATATGCAATATTGGGGCTTTCTCATTACAAGTCTATGGACAGAAAAAGATCAAGCCAGAAGTAGCAGCCATAGTATTCCTACTAGAACCAGTCTTCGCCTCAGTGTTCGCCTATTTTACACTAGGAGAAACAATGACATCACAACAAATACTGGGAGCTGGATTAATACTCTTATCAATGTATATGGCGTCGAAACACATGTATAAATAAAATCATCCAGAATCGCTACCCATATAAACTATATCGATTAACGAATAAGTATTGTACCTTGGCGATTTTTAAGTATTCTTTTAGTTATTCTAGATATACTTTTAATACCATATCTCGATTAATTCTTATTATTAGTTATTGTGATGTTAGGGTCGGGTTCAATGGATTTTGATAGAGCACGTGATATTGTTAATGAATTGATTAATATCATTGGTAGAGTTATTGTTGGCAAACATGATCTGGTTAAGCATGTTATAGCAGCGCTTGTTGCTGGTGGCCACGTTCTTATTGAGGGCCCTCCAGGTGTTGCGAAGACTCTTCTCGCTAAGAGTATTAGTAGAGCTATTGGTGGGAAATTCGCACGTGTACAGGGTAACCCAGATCTATTACCAACAGATCTAACGGGTTATTATGTGTATGAATTAGGCGGCGCTAAAAGATTCGTTGAAGGACCAGTATTTAGTAATATTCTCTTATTCGATGAGCTTAATAGGACTTCTCCACGAGTACAATCTGCATTGCTACAAGCAATGGCTGAGTACAATGTAAGCATTGACGGCATAACACATGATTTACTTAAACCATTCCATGTAATTGCTACAGAGATCCCGATGGAGGAAGAAGTAGGCGGTGTCTATCCATTGACACTAACACTACGCGATCGTTTCTGGATTAAATCATATACAACGTATAATGTTTATGAAGAAGAACTAGAAATCATTAAGAAAGCAGACGAATTATATCTCGTAGAACCATATAATGTTGATAAAGTAGTCGATCTAGAGGAGTATATTGAGCTTCAATCATTCATTAACAAGGGAGTATATGTGGATAATAGAATCGTGAAATACATAGCAGATCTAGTTAACTACGTTAGATCTCATCCACTAGTAAGGCTTGGTCCAAGCCATCGTGGCTCAATATTTCTTTATAGAATAGCCAAAGTACTAGCATTAATAAATAATAGAGACTATGTAATACCTGATGATATAAAGGAATTAGCAGTACCAGTACTAGGACATAGGATTATATTAACTGAAGAAGCAGAAGCGGAGGGTAGGAAGCCTGAAGAAATAGTCCGTGAAGCATTAAGTAAAGTAGAAGTGCCAAAGGAGTAAGCTCCTTGCACAAGCTCTTCATACATTCATATAGCTATAATATAGTATTTAAAGCCCGCATCTACAATAGTTGTATTGAAATATGTTTCAATAACCATTTTTCGGACAAGTATTCTCTCAATAATTTACCTGATTTCTATAAATATTTATGGGGTAGTAGAGAATGTTAAAGAAACCATTAACCATAGCTATTGTTTTACTGCTTCTGATGACTCAAGCCCTATCTATTCATGTTTATGCCATTGATGAAATCGACAAAGAAAGTTTATGGAATAAATACTTAGATCTGTATAGGAGGACAGCAGTTCTTGCTAAGAGAGGTATTAATGTATCTAGTATTGTTGTTGAATTGAGAACTGTTCTCGAGCTAATTGAGAAAGGTGATAATGATTCCCTTGTAAAAGCGAGTAATTTACTAGAGAGTATTGAGGAAAAAGTAACTAAGCTTGAAGGAGAAGCCGATAATATAGTATTAATGGAGAATCTGAGAAAATACAGTATTGTCGCAGCAATATTGTCTATCCCTTTATTATTCTATTTATTATTTCCAAGACTATATCTTGCTATATGGTTTAGAGCTAGAAAGAGGTGGACTGTTGAGAAATGAACCTATTAGATGATGAGGTCTTAGCAGTTTTGCTCGCTATAATTGTTGTTGGATCAGTGTTTTCAGCTGCACAACTGCTAAGACCTAGCGTCACCGAACCTTTTACAGCTATTGGTTTATTAAATGAAAACTGTAAAATAGGAGAGTATCCGAGTAAGGTGTTCCGCGGAGAAAACCTCACACTCTGCATATACCTCTATAACCATATGGGTTATCCACTCCTAATGCAGGTAAGATACAAGATAGGAACAAACACTACACTACCAACTAATACCACACCAAGCCCCATGCCTACACTACTAGTCTATAACAAGCTACTAGATAACGGCGAGAACATTACTTTCCACGTAGAAGTACCAATAGCGGTTAATGAGAGTTACGTTGGTAAAAGAATAGCTTTGATCTTCGAGCTATGGATCTATGATATAGATAGAGGTGAATGGGTTTATGACGGCAGATGGGTTCATCTCTACGTAGAAGTACTAGAACCACCAATACCATAGAGGAAGAAACTATGAAGCACTTAGATGAATACGTAGAAGAAGCTAAGAGGAAGGGAGGGTATAAGGAGCTAAAAAAACTATACGACGAAATCATGTCTGGCAAGCTGAAGATAAGAGACCCTAATCCACCAAGAGACTTCCTTGAGTACTTAATGAGACCAGACTATAGTCTCTGGGCATGGACTACAATAACATTACTCATACTGACTTTATTCACAGTGTTTTTCTCAGAAACAATCCCTATACTTATTTATTTCAGATACGTATTTGGCTCAATAATAGTATTGTTTCTACCAGGATATGTGACTATAGAAGCACTATACCCGAGAGAAAATGAACTAAGCCCCCTCGAGAGACTAGCGTTATCAATTGGTTTATCACTAGCCCTGGTCCCCCTCATAGGATTAATCCTAAACTATACACCGTGGGGAATAAGATTAGAACCAATAATGACAGCGCTAACAATATACATAACCACAATAACATTTCTAGGACTATATAGAAAATACAAGGATATCCTGCAGCACTCGTTATAGCTATTATGAGCATAACTAGTACTAATAATTGAAATAAATATCTGGAAACAGGGCTAGAACAAACAATGTAAACTACACTAGATCTTGTCTGCTTTTTACTTTTACAATGTATTAAATTGCTACTACTCCAAATATACAATGTTTGTTATTAAGAAAAATATCATTGTGAACAAAATTAATGTTTGGATCATTGGTTATTTAGGACGAGGATAAGATGCTATTATCCCCTTGTGAGTAGTGATTCTTCTGTATAGGTTATGTAGTGCTGTGTAAATATATGATAATGCATAGTAGACTATAACTACAGCAAGTATAGTGTAGTAGATCCTTATATAGAGTGTTCTCTCGTGGGCTCTAAGCCCCTCTTCTCCAGCTAGAGTTCTCAGTTCCTTGCTTACGCCGTATATGAGGGCTTGGCTGAGTCTTTTCACGGTTACGTTGAGTTGCTCTGGGAAACTATTTGTTGGCATTCCTAAGTAGGCTATATTGGTGGGTTCGAATAGTGATATTCGAAGGTAGCCTTCACTAATGACACCGCCAAAGTACATTGGGATAGTATATACTGTATATGCCATAAGGTGCTTGTTACCTATTTTGTCTTGATAGAGTATGTAGACGATTATGGTATCGTTATAGATGTTTCTCCACATCGATAAGATTTTGTATCCTTGGTAGGTTAAGCAAACCCACCAGCTATGGAATCTTGCTGGGGTTTCTGCAAACTCTATGTAGCCATCATAAGTTCTCCCCTTATATCGTATCCTTACTTCCTCTACTATACTGCTTCCAAGCACTCTCTCAAGAGCGGGTACTGGTCTGGAATAGACTAGCTCAGTGTTGTTTGAGAACACGAGGTGCCCCATATTGTTTATCACATAGTTATAGGAATAAAGTTTGAGCTCTGCCCTTCTCGGCACAGTATATGGTGCTATATAGGAGAAGAGCACTAGTGAGACAACCACTATGACTGTGAAGAACATTATCGTTGACGCTGCACGCGGCGTCCCTGAGTTGGTGGGTTGTCGAGTTTTTTTCTTGGGCATAGGTAGTGGCTTAGCGATCTTTAATGCTACTATAATAGAAGCAATAGTAGCTATTGATGCATATATGAGAGAGGAAACAGCGTGGAAAAACTCTAGAGCAGCATCTAATCCCCTCTCTCTAGCAATCCAGACAAGTGTAGAAATCCTTAATATGTTGCCTAGATACGCTATAAATCCCCCTACACAAATGCCTAGAATTACTGCTAAAACCCTCCTCTTTAGAGAAACAGTATCTTTTGTTATGTAGAGTAGGAGAGGAACCAATGCTATAATGGAGCTAAGACCTATGATGCCACTACATCCATAAACTAGCTCAAACCTCCCAGAACCATAATCTAGAAAAGTTCTTGCTCCTTCAACCACTAGTTTTGAACCCGTGATGACGGATGCGATGAAACCTACATTTTTAGAAAGATGAACAGCTAGTTTTTCTAAAAGATCCCGGGGGACTGGTATCATGAATAATGAAGTGAATAAAAAATAGAACAGCGTCTTTAAACCTTCAACAGAGTAAAGGGAGACAACTAGACCCCATATGAAGACCACCAGGGAAGCCATACGGAGAACGAAGGCGTTTTCTATCATTGTTGTGGAGAGAGACCAGAGAATACCTGATGAAGCAAAGTATATTAATGCTATGAGTATACGTGAGATCCTCGGCTTATTAAGTATCTCTGCCCTACTAAGACTAATAGCTGTAACCACTAATACGACGAACGCAATAAGTAGATAAGAATATTCCTCAGTAGAGAAAGCATAGAATAAATCATTGAGTGCTTGCCTATATGCTTGTGAAAAACCAGCACCAAGTGCACTGATAAGAAACAATGATGCTAATCCAGAATACCAATTACTCCCCGAGGACAAGTTCTTCACTATGAAGCACCTCTTCGTCTTACCAGCTTTCTATATCCTAGACCCATTAATATGTAGTCTAGATACGAGTGCTTGAAACTAGTTGGTAAACCATATATGGTGAAATAAGTTGATGGCGGATTAATACCTGCTTCTCTCAAAGTCTTCACAACATCCTGTACATATAGAGTATTAGCTAACAGCATTAGTCTCAACAACGTGTTCCCCCTAGCTTCTAAGACTAGTTCTCTCATATCCTCAATAGGGAGAGGAGCACTCTGACTATAGTAGTCTAAGTCGACTCTTATCAACCCCTTCTTAAACAGATAAACAATGCTTGCAAGGACGGTTTTATAATCGCCCCTAAGAACAACTACATCACCATTGGGAAGCGTTAGATAAACCATAATCTTTGTCTCTGGCATATACATTGCTCCATAAACGAGATAACTCACAAGATCATACGCTAATCTGTCCAGCTCATCAGGGCTTGAAGCCTCCAAGTCAGCTATTAGGAAGGCACTACCTGCACCACTACCCCTACCACCACCTCCACTCATATAATCCGAAGTATATTCTTTAACAACGAGTCTCCGCCTAGAAATACTTTTTTTCCAATGAATATCCCTTAAATCATCACCAGGTACATAGAATCTTACACCATAATAGACGCCTCTCCTAGCTCTTTCACGCCAACCCTCACCAAATACAACAATAGCTTTACGAAAAGCCCTCCCGGTTACACCCTCTTCACCTAGACCAGTTCTTCCTGCACCTCTAATACCTTCCTCACTCCTACCCCCTCTAGAGACGCTAGTTCCTCCAACACCCTCTCCCCCAGCTCCACGAATACCTTGTGCTCTCTCCAATAAGAGACCCGCCTCTAAGATCTTCTTTTCAGCAAACCTACCAGCATACTCTACCAATGCACCAAGCCATGCAGATACTTCACGAACCAATGTACTAACCAAGGGAACGGCTCTAATAGTGACATTATATATGTATCGTCTAGACGCTAAACCATTGACATCCTCAACAATTATCTCAACTTTCTCCACACGTGCACCAAGCCTCTTAGAATAATAGGGGATGTTTAATACATTAGTACCAATACCAAACTCCCCTACTACAGTTGTAGAGCCTATTCTACCATATACTCTTATCCTATCCATATTCTCCAATAATACTGGAAAACTCGTCCTCCTACCTAATGTTACCTCAAAAGTATCGGGAACTTTTATCACAACACCCCTTAACTTAGCATACCATACCAGCGCTATGGAAAGCATTGATAAGAGAAAGACTGTTAGAGAGGGAATCGATGCAGGGTACATTATAGATGCAATCATGTAGCCAGATACGATTTTGAGACCATTACTCGTTGATGAACCCAAAACATCCGATGGAGGATTGCTCGTAGTCAAACCTAGTGTTAGGGGATATACAACATATAGTGGTAGAGACAATAACAAGAACTCGGGCTTGAGTCCAAGAAACAACAGCACTGAAGCCAAACTAGTCGATGCAAATGATTCTCTCCGGAGAAATACTGAGGCATAAGTTATGCCGAGAAGTATGAGTGGCTCCCAGTTATG
>JAMOPC010000452.1 GCA_027064845.1 Desulfurococcales archaeon
AGTCCAAGCCTCCTTCAGAGGACTATGTCCCATTACTGAAGAAGTATATTGACAACGGGGTCCTTGTGGAGAAACCGCCCAGCTTAGAAGAGATCAGGAGGTATGTATTGGAACAATTGAATGAAGTTGAAGAACCAGAACCTTTATGAAAACAAGTATAATAGTTCAAACAAACTATTTATCCTAACAACTCCTTCTATGTTGATCTCTTCTTCTCCCTGTGAGAAATGAATAAGCTTAATCCATGGACAATGCTTACTTAGCTTCCATAGATTAATTATTTTATCATCAATATAGACATATTGTTTGTCTCCATACTTGTTTCTAATATAATTAAATGCATCAGCACGAGTTCCGAAATCCTCGCCTATAACAATTATATCTTGAAAATACTTTGCAAAACCATGGTGTTCTATTCTGAACTTCTTTAATCCATAGATATCGTCTCTAAAACTAATGCTTATTAGTATGTTTTTCTTGCCAAGTTCTTTGAGGACTTCATGGGCTCCAGGCATACTAGTAGTTGTGTTTATTCGATGTTCCCAGTATCTAGTGATGAGTTCATCGTAGAGCTCATTAGTTATTCCAGGAATTAGTTCAAACCACCAGTCTTCTCTTAATAAACCTATTTTATCGGCTAAGATCTCATATTGATGTAAAAGTTCTCCTTCCCAAGAAGATATGTTTATGTATCTACGTATTGTTTTTGTATAAAAGTCTCTGACCGAGTTATAGCTATCTACTAGGACACCGTCAAAATCAAAAACTAGTACAGTTTTTTGATTCATTGTCTTCCACCTAGTGTTTTAAATATGTTCGTTACTGCTATAAGTTATAACCTTGTATATCCTATATGTCTAATAGCGGTGATAACGTATCATGATCATTAGAGTAAAAGCTTTCTCGGTTTTTACGGATGTTCTTGGTAAGGAGCTTGTATTAGAAATACCTGGTCGAGAAACCATTTCTTTAGATGAATTAATTGATTTACTTACTAAGAAATATAGTGAATTATCTAAGTTATTAGATAAGATTGAGTATATTCTACTCGTAAATGGTAAGAGGGTTGACGAGAAATACATATTGCGTAATGGAGACGAAGTAGCCATACTTCCCCCAGCATCTGGTGGTTTATGATGTATATACGTGTAAATATTACTCGTGAAAAACAAAGTATTGATAAGTTAGTAGATGAGCTTATAAAAAATACTGATCCAAGTACTGGTGCGGTATCGGTTTTTGTAGGATTTGTTAAAGGGCTTATTGATAATAGAAATGTCTATAAACTAATATATGATGCCTATGAGCCCTATGCTAGTAAAAGCTTAGAAAACATAGCCCGTGAAGAAGCTGAGAAGCATGGATTAAAGGGAGTCATAATTATACATAGGGTCGGTGAACTAGTCTCAGGTGAGCCCACGATATATATTGTTGTTGCTGCTAAGTCAAGGCATGAAGCTTTTACTGGTGTTAGAGATATTCTTGAAAGAGTAAAGCATGAATCATACATATATAAGTTAGAGATTAGAGATGATGGCGAATACTGGGTACTTGGTGATGGGAAGAGAATTAAAAAGCTTAGAAGACAGGGTTCTTGACCACTACATGTTTTTAACCAGGGATAATAGTATAGGAGTTATAGTTGGTAATTCTCATACAGATTTCTTCTATATAGGTTATATCAAATATGTAGTGACGAATAAAGATACTATATGGTGCAATAACTTCTCGTGTTATGAGAGAGTAGTCAAGATATATGATCCCAGGATAGTTCACAAGTACACGTATTGGAAAACGTACATTCCATACTATGGCTCGGAAGTACCAATAATTCCTTCACATATAGTTAAACACATATATGATCCTAAGAAAAGAGCTCTAGAAATACTCTTTAAATGTGAAGACAATTTAGAATGTATGGCAGCTTCGTTTATAGAGCAATTATATGGGACAGGAATATCACAAGGCATAGGTATTACGGGTTCTTTACTACCCGGAATACATAATCCGAGATACAGTGATCTAGACTTTATAATATATGGTACTAGGGAGGCTATCAATACTATTGAATTTATCGAAGAGAATCCATCCACTTTTCAAGTATTTCCCGAGGATAGACTGAATGAATGGATTAAAAGAAATGCTGAGATGAATAAAATACCCTTGGAAGCAGCTAGGAAATTATACCGTAGATGGCGTAGAGGAATCTATGGTGAAGATGAATATTCGATACTATACAATAATGGTATTTACTCGAGTATTTTGAATAAGCCTGAGTGGAGAACTCTTGGAAAAACGAAAATTATTATAGAAATAGAGCCGAGTATAGATGGCTTGAATTACCCATCAATAGCAAGGATCAGTAAATGGATCCATATAAGTGGAACTGTTCCAAAAGGAGACTTATCTCATATATTATCGTTTGAAGCACTTTATATTCCCTTGTTTTTTGAAGGAGGAAAAGCACAAGTTGAAGGACTTCTACAATACTCTAAAGTACTAGATGAATATAGAGTATTGGTTGGAGTAAAAGAATACTTGGGAAGGATTATACCTCTCTAACGATTCAATTGGGGGAAAGATGTTATTTTGTTAAGTATACTGGCTTTATCCCGTATTTATGGAAACAAAATTGTGTCATCTATTATCAAGTACGTTGTTAAAAGCTTATCCATAGACGTAGTGCTCTTTATAGGTGATACTGTATCTCCCCAAATAATTTACGATATGTATAAAAGTACTAGAACTATTGTAATAGGTGTTCCAGGAATATATGATGACGTGTCTGTTATAAAGGCACTGAAAGAGATCAATGGATTTCTTGAAGGTCAATTAAAAAACTTTAATAAGATCAGAATAGCAGGGATCGGGATTTCAATAGATTCTTCAATCAATAGCTTAATGTCTAAGACAAATAATGTTGATCTACTAGTTACTTATTATCCAGGAAGAAAACATAATCCCTTAAGATCAAATGGTCTTGCTAAGATTGATAAACTTATAGACAAGATTAGGCCAAAAACCATAATTTTTGGGAAAGGAAGAGGCAAATGCGTTTTTAATGAACACTATATTTACCCTGGTGAAGGTTTTAAGGGTTATTTTACAGTTTTAAGTTTCTCAGAGAACTTATTACTTGAAAAAGTTAAGTGTTTTAATATCTATTCATTTTTATGAGGATTATTTTTTAGTTCTTTCAACATATAATAATATTTATGGTGGGAGCAATGATACTATTCGATTGGGGAACATATAACGCATTAAACACATTGAAAAAAGCAGCAATCCTAGGCACTAAACTAACAGAAATACCTCCATGGGATTTCTCCAGGAAAGCTAGGGGTATGGAGTATTTTGATGCTTACAAGGAGTTTGCTACAAAAGTATTCACTACCATAACTGCACATGGACCATACTATAACTTGGTTACAGACCATCCTGAAATAGGAAAGAGAGTTGAGAAAGCACTAAAAGTTGCAGTAAAGAAAGCTGCTGCGGCTGGTGCACAAATATTCAACTTACACATAGGTTGGAGAGTCTATATGGATCAGAGGGATTTGGAAGCTGTGGCTGATTTATTAAAGAAATTACTCGAGGTAGCTCCTGAAAACATGTATTTCAGCTTAGAAACAACATATACGAGGAGACAATTAGGGAGCCTGGACGAGATCAAGGCTATAATCGAAATGACTGGTAGCGACAGAGTTATTCCGAGCCTCCAGCTAGAAAACGTGTTCATGTATGAAACAAGAGTTGACCAACACGGTAACTTTATATTAGCTGACAAACAAGTTGATCAGTCATTCTGGCTCAAGATACTCAGCAAGGGATTAGAGCTAAGCAAAGGTTACTTAAGCCTTAGGTTCAGCCAGGTCACAGGCGTCTATTTCGGGAGAAGATTATTGAAGAAACGTGTCCCATTAGGTAAGGGATATCCAAGTCTTGAACCATTAGCTGAAGCTCTTGCTGAGTTTATGGTCAAAGAAGTGCATGAGAAAGGATTGGCTTTGAGAATGCATATCATCTATACTGGTCCACCAGAGACAAAATATGAGGACACCATTAGTTTGTACGCATATATTATGAAGAAAGTTGTTAAACACCTCTAAACATGTTTTTTATTTAATTAAACCATTTCTGGTAGGGAGGGCTTGAAAAAATATTCATTAAGAATACAGCCAAGAGATTATCAGTTGGAAGCGGCTAAATGGGCTCTTTCCAAGAAGAAAGCAGTAGTAGTTATGCCTACTGGTTCTGGTAAAACGTTAATAGCTGTTATTTGGAGTAAGGAGCTCTTAGAGAGAAAACAAGTAAATAAAATACTTTTCTTAGAACCAACGAGAATACTTGTTGAACAAGTAGCTAAGTATCTTGAAAAAACACTTGGTGTAAGAGCACAAGCTATACATGGTAAATATCATCCTAGTAAACGAAGAGAGCTATGGAGGAAAACAAAAATAGCAGTTGCAACCCCAGAAACCGCTCTGAATGATCTTAAATATATCATTGAGAATAAATATGATGCCATAGTAATTGACGAATGTCACCATACCACTGGTAAGGACGCATACGCTAAATTCATGGAAGCAACCGACACAATGTTTAAATGGAAACTAGGCTTGTCAGCCCATATACCTATCTCAAGAAAGAAGGAAATAGAAAAATATATAGGTATCATCAGAACTTGGAGTTGGTCAGATGAACGTATAAGAAAATATGTGCCTGAATGGATAGGAGAGATCTACGAGGCAGAATTAAATAGTGCCGAGAAAAAACTCTTAGAAGTTCTAGAGGAGACTCGATTATCATATACAGGGAAGTACAGGGGATTAGTCAACCTAGCTATTAGATGGTTTGTTAGAGATGGGGCTCTTGCATTAAAGGAAAGCTTAGAGAAGGAAACAATTCTTGCATCCATACTGTCACATGTTAGACCCTTACTTGAGAAGCCAGGAATAAGACCTTTACATAAACTGGATGCCTTGAAAAGAATAATTTCCGACCATGAAGGATTTAGTAAAGCAATAGTTTTTGTTGACAGGGTAGTAGTTGCTGAGAAAATAGCTGAAGAGCTACACTACTTAAACCCAGTAATGATCATTGGTAAAACAAGGCTTAGAGAGGATTTGAGAAGAGTTCTCAGAAAAGCACATGATCCTAGGACTAAATTAGTGATATCAACAAGTGCAGGCGAAGAAGGAATTGATTTGCCGGAAGCTGACCTATTAGTGATATGGAGCAATGTAGCTAGTCCTCTTAGGTTCATTCAGCGTCATGGAAGAATACTTAGATTAACAGGACGTAAGAGGCTAAAATTTGTAACATATATTGTTACGCCTGATACCCCTGATATGGATAGCTTGATTGATTCACTTGAATTAGCTAGGAGGTCAGGTGTTGACATTCCAGTTGAGGAATCTGTTCTAGAAGAGTTATGGAGAAGGACAACTAGGAACAGAATATTAACAGTATTATCGGGTAGACCGATGCCAGCTGAATGGATTGCTGAGTTAATCAATATGCCTTTAGATATGGTTTTAAAAGGAATAAAGAGACTTGAAGACAAAGGTATGGTTATATATGTTTATACTTATCTAGGAAAAACATATGTTCTTCCCGAAGACCTAGAAATACTTTATGAACAATATGGTGAATACCTAGAACCTGATCCATTTCTTGTAGCAAGAATTAAGCCATACATCGATAATGAGGAGCTAAAGGCTGTTACAGGAACTTATGAGTCTGTGAAGAAGAAAATGACGCGCTTGTTAAGGAAATATGGATATTTTTCAAAATTGTCGGCATCTTTACAAGTTCCTTTAGAGACTGGGGCATTGCAACAAATATTTTTACATTATACATTTAAGATAGAATCCGAAGAGGTACTTGATACGGTGTTGAAAAACATCTTTTCGGCTAAGAAATACGTAGATGTACTCTATAAATAGAGTGTGGATGATTAAGCTATGTATAAGATCTCTGTTGATGACTTCATAAATATCTTGACTAGAAGTGATTATCCAGTATTATTCATAGGTTCTGGCTATGATTACATTATTGGTTACAGATATTACTATGATTATAGATCTGATGGAGAAATCGACATAGAAAAAACATCTCTTATATGTAGAGAACTTGATAGGGATATTATAAATGGTTATGAGACACTCCTTGATCTATTGGAACACGATGTATTTAAGTATATGATCACTACTAGTCCTTTCTGCTTATATAGATGCTGTGATGATGCGGATAAGAATGTTATTAGGGATAAAATAGTGCCTCTCATCGGATGTATTGATTGTATGGATTGTCCGATAGATAAATTCCCTAAGTTAACAATGATCGGAGCAGAACTTGATCACAAATTATTAGTGAAAGCCTTAACTGAGATCATGATTTCAGATCTTCTCATAATAAGTGGCTTTAACCCAGTTCTCTCTCCTCTTAATCTCTTGCCTTTACTTATTCATTATGGAAGAGGTAAAATAGTTGTTATTGAGACAAATTATAATCCTTATCTTAGTGTTGCTGATTATTGGTTACAGTTATCGTTGCCAAAAACGCTGAATAATATACATGTTCGTCTATGTAAAAACAAGCTTGTAAGTTAATAATCTTCTATAGAGGAATTCATAGGTCAATCTTAATATATAGATATTATATGTTTACTACATAGGAATCAATAGAAGCACCTTGGGGAGAACAATATATGTTTATTGGTGATTAAAGTGATTAGCCAAGACAATCTCGAAGCCCTGTTTAAGCCTAAAAGCATAGCTGTTATTGGTGCAAGCAGGCATCCGGGAAAAATAGGATATACACTACTGAAAAACATTATTGAGTATGGATATAGGGGAAAAATCTACCCTATCAATCCTAAAGCCGATGAAATCATGGGTTTAAAAGCCTATAAGTCTATCCTAGATGTGCCTGATGAAGTTGATATGGCTATAATAGTTGTCCCAGAACAATTAGTACTAAGGGTTGCTGAAGAGTGTGGAAAGAAAGGAGTTAAGGTCTTAGTAGTAATAACTTCTGGTTTTAGTGAGGTAGGAAATGTAGAGGCAGAGAAAAAACTCGTAGAAATAGCTCGTAAATATGGAATGAGAGTTCTAGGACCAAATATCTTCGGAATAGCTTATACCCC
>JAMOPC010000453.1 GCA_027064845.1 Desulfurococcales archaeon
GAAAGAACAGGTGCTAGACCAGGCGAGGGATGGGGAATACTCTTCTCTCTAACACCCAAAGTTGATGACATAGCTGATAAGTATGGGATCAAGATCAATGATAACCTAAAACTCGTAGTAGTCGGTAGTATTGATGCGAGTAAAGAGGGATGTTTATGCCCAGCAATAGCGTTAGCAAAAGCGTTCCTAATACATGTAATGACTAGTAGCCGGGAAATAATTATAGTGGATTCCGAAGCCGGCGCAGAAGTATTTGGTAGAGGACTAGCTGAGAAATTTGACTTAAACATAACAGTATCAGAACCCACTATTAAATCATTAGCAATAGCTAGAAAACTCATAAAAATGGCTAACGAGCTAGGAGTGGAAAACAATATTCTCGTACTCAACAAAGTAGTTGACGAAATAACAGCTGCTCAAGCTGTCAAAAGAGTTTTCGGTGAGGAGAAAATTGAATACCATATGGTGAGATACGATCCCGAGATTGTGAAGCTAGAAATGCTTGGCAAAGGATTGAATGGACTTGACCCCAACACTAGAGTTTTTAAAGATGTCAAATCCCTCTACGAGAAGATCCTTAGAATTAAAAAGTCTTAAAACCTAGAACCAATGGTGATCGTGTATGTGTGAGTCAAAAGCTGTCGAAATAATTGGTAATGAGGAGAAACAATTACTCGATGACGTAGCACTACTTGAATTCCAAGACAACAAACTAATACTATATAATATAAAAGGCGAGAAACTAGAGCTACCAACAGACAAGTATGTTATAATTAAAATAGACTTCCTAAAACACAAGATCTTTTTCAAGAAGAAATAATTAGAGGACTGGGAGAATTGTCTTTAATAATTCAATTATTTTTTTCCGCGATATTCATCCTCCTTATATCATCAATTATCAGCCTATGTTTCAGGGGAAAAACATCTGTACTTATTTCTTCTATTTTATCTGCTTTCTCATGTTTGTTAATAGTGTTGGGCTCTTTGCTCGTTCTTGTTAAGAACACAGTAGTGATGATGAATATTCCTCTAAGATATATGGTTCCGGGTCTAAATAGTCTTTTTGGAGAGTTCAGCATATGTATAGATAGTCTCTCAGGATTCTTTTCATTAATTATAGGCCTTGTCGGCTTCGTAGCATCTATTTATGGATATAAATATATGATCACATTATATGAGAGCGAGCATCTAGGATTCTATTCTTTTAACTATTCTATGTTCTTATTATCAATGTGTTTGACCGTCATAGTATCGGATCTTTTCTGGTTCATAGTGTTCTGGGAGTTAATGACCCTCTCTTCACAGTTCTTAGTCTCTTTTGAAAAAGAGAAAAAACAGGCAGTTTGGGCTGGATACAAGTATTTTGTTATAACGAAAGCTGGCGCCGAACTGTTAATAATTGGGTCATTAATAGCTATAATTCATTACTCAGGAATGAATACATCATATTTGGCAATAAGGCTGAACCCATATGATCCCATCAGCGTTCTCTTATTATCATTATTCTTCACGGGTTTATCTATTAAAGCTGCTCTTGTTCCGTTTCATACATGGTTGCCCGATGCACATCCTGAAGCACCCAGTCATGTTTCAGCATTGCTCAGTGGTGTTATGATTAAAGTCCCTGTATATATGATGATGAGAACTTTCTACATGTTCACCAAGCCAACAATTTATTGGGGATTAATAATAGCAACTATAGGAGCTGTAACCCTCTTCGTCGGAACTCTTTACGCTCTTATGCAAACTGATTCTAAGAGATTACTTGCTTATCATAGTGTTGGGCAAATGGGATACATAATTCTAGCATTAGGTGCTTCAATATACCTCTTTGCCGAGAAAGAATATGCGTTAGGAATTATAGCGTTGTTTGCATCATTATATCATTTAATAAATCATTCATTGTTTAAGTCTACTTTATTCCTAACAGCTGGAAGCGTGATCTACGCTACTGGTTCAAGGGATCTTAATAAGCTAGGAGGATTATCCAAATATATGCCTTTAACCTCTCTCTCAGCACTAATCGCTTCACTCTCTATTTCTGGTATCCCTCCATTCAACGGTTTTATTAGCAAATGGGCTATATATTGTTCGTCCTTCATGAGCGGGGGAATAATTCTCTTTTATGGTATTATCGCCATGTTTATTAGTGGTGTGACGACAGCCAGTTTCGTAAAGTATTATACTACAATATTCAGTAGACCCGCGAATAGACTACCGCGTAATAATCAACCAGCAAAGATACCTATATCAATGGATGTTCCACAATTGCTATTAGCATCATTATGTGTATTGTTCGGAATATTGCCCATTATACCGTATAGGCTCATAAAGGGAATATTAATTGATATTACCATGTCTTACAAAGTACCTCAAGATACTAATATAATTAATATAGGTTTAGGATTCGTTTCATTCAATGGAATAGGGACAAATTATCCATTACTAATAGCAATATTATTGATAAGTATTTCGTCAGCAATATACGCATTAACAATCACCAAAAAAGAAATAAAATATGATACATGGACTTGTGGAACATTTATTGAAGCCAGGAAAATACATTACCCTGCAAAATCCTATTACTCGGATTTTGAGGAGGCATTCCATTATTTCTACAATACATGTAATGCTTTATACACAGTATTTGTAAAGAAAATACCAGCAAAGATACTCACTTCGTGTAAGAAATTATCAGAAGTGATCGAAGAAGGGGCACATATGTGCCTTATTGGATTAGCAATACTGATCCTAATAATAATTCTCTTAATGGTGTAAAGCATGTTTAAATTACTATACATATTAATCAACTTATTTGGTTTGTTACTGCTAGCTCCTATTTTAGATGGATTAGAGAGAAGCATTAAGGCAAAATTACAGAATAGAAGAGGTCCTTCTTTACTTCAAACATGGTATGATCTAATTAAGTTGTTTAAGAAAAATCCCGGGTCTACAGGGACTCCAAGATTTCTCGTGAGATACTCTATTTACTTATCTTTCACTACATTATTAATAGCATGTATAATAATGCCTTCAATAATTCCTTATTCATACTCATTTATTGGCGACATTATTGTTCTAGTATACCTTCTAATATCTTCGAAGATTTTCTTAATACTCGGTAGTATTTCAAGCGGTAATCCATACTCATTAGTAGGTTCATCAAGGGAAGTATCATTATCGATGTTGGCAGAGCTAATATTTGCAGAAATTATCAGCGTTTTCGCGATAACGAATAATAGTCTTCTAATCGAGGAATTATTTCCAGCAAAAATATTTAAGCCATCACTAATTTGTTCATTAATACTCTTGTTCTTTATCGGATATGTTGAATCAACTAGGTTACCATTTGAGCTCGGAGAAGCTGAACCAGAACTTTCTGGTGGAATAATATTAGAGTATACTGGATTAGATCTGGCTTTTGCATATTATAGTGTCTTAATTAGGAGGATAATTTACTCAACTATTTTAATAAACATAATAATCCCGGGAAATGTTTTTATCCATCCCATACTATATCTTGGTTGTTTATTCCTATTAACGATCATTTATTCCTCCATAGAAGCCTCTTTCGGTAGACTCAGAATAGACTCTGCTCTTAGTATTTTAAATAAAGCTGTGTTAATCGGAGGCGGTATAGTTGTTGCAGCAGTTCTCGGACTCTAAAATAGGTGATCTACTGAAGAAACTAGGTGTTTTCGGCACTACTAGTATAGTCACGCCTAATACTATACTAATTAATAATGTTGATGATAAACTATATGATCTATGTAGACTTCTCATAGAGGAATTAGACGCTTACTATTCAACTTCAATAGGGGTTGATGAGAGGCCTTTAAATGGGAGCTTTGCAGTTTATCACGTCTTTGTTGCTGATAAATTGGGTCTATATATTCTTGTTAGACTAGAAGCTTCTCCATCACATCCGATTGTTAAATCAATTACACCTATAATACCTGGTGCTGATTGGGCTGAAAGAGAAGTTATGGATATGATCGGGGTCAAATTCGCTGGCCATCCAAGACCATATAGATTAATACTACCCTATGATTGGCCTAGCAATATTTATCCACTAAGAAAGGACTTCGACTATAATGACAAGTATCCTATTAAAGACAAGATTGACAAGGTTATACATGGATCTACAGAGTATGTTGTAGATAAGGAAGTATTAGAGGAAGAATACACTGCAGTCCCCATCGGTCCATACCACCCTGCTCTGCATGAGCCAGAATATTTCGAGGTCTATGTTGATGGTGAGAAAATAGTTGATGCTAGATACAAGGGGTTCTTCATTCATAGGGGCATTGAGAAGATAGCTGAAACAAGGCTCACGTATGATCAAGTACCATTTATTGCTGAGAGAATATGTGGTATATGTGGTTTTACACATAGTACGGCTTATTGTCTCGCGGTTGAGAATGCTGCAGGAATAAATGTTCCAGAAAGAGCTAATTATATTAGAAGCATATTGCTAGAGATCGAGAGGATCCACAGCCACCTATTATGGATGGGTGTTGCTTTCCACCTCCTTGGATACGATACTGGCTTTATGATCATGTGGAGGATTAGAGAGAAAATAATGGATCTTGCTGAGGAATTGACTGGTAATAGGAAGACGTATGGTGCTAATATTGTCGGAGGTATTCGTAAAAGATTCGATATAAGTGAGGAAAAGATCCCATATATTAAGAGATTATTAAATAGTGTCAAGGAAGAATACCTTAAATACATCGATAAAATCGTGTCCATGACCGAGATAAGGAAGAGAACAAGAGAAGTCGGAATACTTACTCATGAGGATGCAAAGAAATATTCTGTTTTAGGACCACATGCAAGGGCTTCCGGGATCAATACTGATGTTAGGAAGTATCGTCCATACGCTGCCTATAGCGAGGTTGATTTCAAAGTCCCTGTGAGGGATGAAGGAGACGTATATGCTAGGATCATTGTTAGACATGAAGAAGTACTAGAATCAATAAGTATTATAAGCCAGCTCCTCGATAATCTCCCGAAAACTCCTCTAAGAGCTGAATTCGATTTTATCCCTGAGAAAAGAATTGGTATTGGATGCACTGAGGCACCGCGTGGTGAAGACCTGCATTTTGTAATAACTGGTTATGGGAACAAGGTTTATAGGTGGAGGCCTAGAGCACCATCATATAATAATTTGGCATCAGTCCCCTTAATGCTTCGAGGAGAAAAGCTTGCTGACGCACCGATCATAATTGCTAGTATTGATCCATGCTTCTCATGTACAGACCACGTTGTAGTAATAGATATTAAAACGGGTAGGAGGCGAAAACTTGTTTCAAGGTGATCCCATAGATGAATAGGTTTAGAATACTTTTACAAAATATTAAAAGGGGCGTTGTAACTGAAAAATACCCATTAGAACCTATTAGAGTGCCAGAGAGTTTCCGTGGTAAACCAGTTATTGATGTAGATAAATGTGTTGGATGCGGTGCATGTGTTAATGCTTGTCCGCCCAATGCATTAACTCTCGAAGAAGACCTAAATGAGGGGATCAGATACATAAAACTGTTTATTGGAAGATGCATTTACTGTGGTAGATGCGAAGAAGTATGTCCCTTCGACGCAATACACTTAACCAAGGAATTCGAATTAGCAACCACGAGCAAGGACGACCTATACCAGATCGTTGGTTTAAGGATGTATAAATGCCCTATATGTGGAAAACCATATACTACGATCAGACTGGTAAAGAAAGTTATTGATAAACTACCGCCAGAGGAGAGATCCCTTGTTCTAATATGTCCGGATTGCAGAGAAAAAATAACAGCTGCAAATAGATCTTTCGCTAGAAGGTGATTCTCCATGTCCTCACTATATCGTAAAAGCCTATGGGTCTTTCACTTAAACACTGGAAGCTGTAATGGATGCGATATAGAGGTATTAAATGCTTTTACACCTGCACAAGATGCTGAGAGATTTGGTGTAAAGCTAGTGGGATCGCCGCGTCACGCTGATGCAATTGCTTTAACAGGACCTATAACGAGAGAGGCTTTACCAAGAGTTATTAGAGCGTTACAAGCTGTTCCAGAACCAAAGATAGTTGTTGCGATTGGTTCCTGTGCTTGTGGAGGAGGCATATGGCATGATAGCTACTCCGTTTTGGGCGGTGTTGAAAAACTATACGAGATATTGGAGAAGAAAGGTATCAAGAGACCCATTACAGTATTTGTTCCTGGATGTCCTCCGAAGCCTGAAGCAATATTATATGGTATATTACTTGCTCGAGGAATGGTGAAGCAGAAACAGAAAGGAAGAATATATGTTGAAAGCGAGTCAGCTGAACTCATGATCAGCAAGGATCTCATTGAATCGGTTAAAGAACAAGTCATGTCTTCAAAGATTTCAAGAAAACAAGTAGAGAAAATAACTAGTATTGTGAGGTAAAGACCATGAATACTCAATGGATACTAGACATATATGTTCCAATAATATCAATCGTATTCATAATAGCGGTCACACTCTATATAATAAGAGTATTAAAAGGACCGACTATTCCGGACATGGTTTTAAGCATTGATTGTCTTGGGTATGATTTAGCGGTTTTTATAGGTTTGCTCTCACTATACTATGGTACATCCTTCCTAATCATAGGTTCTTTAATGATAGCATTGTGGGCTTTCATATTTGATCTCTACATCTCTAAGTATTTCTTAAAGAAGGAACTGGGTGAATAAACATGCTTATCGTAGAAGAAATAGTATTGGGCCTTGGACTGGTGTTGATAACTATTGGAGCCTTATGCGACCTATTGGCATCTATAGGTCTAAACAAGTTTCCCAACTTCTATGTTAGAATGCATGCAGCAACAATTGGTACTATTGGTGGTGCTGTTATACCTTTAATAGGCGTAGGCTTAGTAGCACTGGTATCTGACCAGCTCGGTACATATAAATACATGGTCTTCGGAGTATCGATCATAACAGCTCTGTTAATAATGATCGCTTCACCTACTGGAACACATATATTAGCAAATGCTGCTCACAAAGCCAAGCTCGCACCAGTCCAGCCCAAAGTTGTAGATAAGCTCGAGGAGGCTGAGAAGAAATGATAGAATTCCCACTACTATTAATAGCTTATTTCTCCACACTTGGCCTCG
>JAMOPC010000454.1 GCA_027064845.1 Desulfurococcales archaeon
CCCTAATAAGCAAAATACAAATATACGAACCCCCAAGAAGCGGGGGTGCCCGAGCCTGGCCAAAGGGGCCGGGTTGAGGACCCGGTGGCGTAGGCCTGCGTGGGTTCAAATCCCACCCCCCGCACCAGCTTCTCTATCTTCTCACAATTACCTAGACTAACCGTACGCTTCTTGCCAGTCTGGGGATCATAGTATTCTTTTATCAAATAATAATGACCATTGATTTTCCTGACTCTATAGAACATGGGCGGGATACTTTGTCTTTTTTAATAAAGTAAATATAAGTGTTTCTTTGGTTTGTTGTTGATTTGTTTACATGTTAGCATTTTTATTTCAGTAGTGGTAAGTTATTGTTGGTCATAGTGATTGATGGTTGATTGTGTTGATTGTGAGTAGAAGTGTTGGTTTGTTTGCGTATGTATTGTTGGTTGTTTCTTTGTTGTTTCCATGGGTTTATGTGAGTACGAGTATTTATCATGATAGATTGACTCTTTATGATATTAAGGTTTATCGTGATGCGGTCAGTGGTGCTTGTTTTTATCTTGGGCTTAATGAGACTGCTTGTGGTTTGAGTAGTGGTCTTGTAGCATATATTAACATGGTAATCGTGGTAATGCTTGTTCTGGGTTTGGTTGCATCAATTGTTCCCGAGATCTATGCTGTTAATGGTGTTTTAGGCCTTGTATGGACTGGCCTAATCTATGATGACCCGGCCAAGCTTTTTACCAGCAAATACTCGTTCTTCATAAGACAATTTGTTTCATTAGATCTCGGCTTTTATCTATTCATGGTTTCAAGTATAGTGTTCCTAATTGCTGGCATTATAGGCTTGTATGAGAGACTGAGAAAAAGCAAGAGTTCATGGTGAGAATAAATGAATGAAGCCATAGTATTCTTTGTGATTTCACTAATAATATTCATTGCTGGCATGTATCTCGCTGCACCATTAATAGGAATAAACATGGGCGGGTACTCGACATCAGGTATTACAAACAATATAACAGTTACAACCATTACGAGAAACAAAGAAACATATACTATCACGGTACCGAAGAATATTAGATCATCGGGGTACACAGGAGTAGAGAAACTAAAAATTGTAAACGCATACGCGACGGGAAGTGGGGGAACATATACAGTTCATATAACTATAAAGAATACAGGAACAAAAATAGCAACAATAGATCAAGTCTTCGTAAACAATACTCCTTTGACTTCAACAATCGCATTAACCTCGACATCTGGTTCCGTATCTTCAACAACCAGCGGTATAACAATGTATCCTGGATCACAAGCAACGTTAGAATTTACTATATCTGGTTCACCCGGGCAAACAGTCAGTATAGTCATCCATACAGCCAGCGGCGGACAATACCCAGCAACCGTAACACTACCATAAAATAAGCATAAACATTGTGACTAATTAAAACCAAGCCCAGAAGATAAGCAGTATTTATGTCTTATCCCAAGAAAACAAAACGAGAGATCAAGACTATCTATTTAACTTTTTAACAAGTTAAATTATGTGAAGGTGTTTCTGGTTGGCTTCCATGACTAAGCCAAGGTGGATTCGATTTTACTATGTTGAAGCCCGTAATAGGGGCAGACGAATCGACTTTAGATATGTAAGTGATTTTAATGATTGGATACATGATATTAGACGTAGTGATCCTAAGAAGCTATTATTCGATAGAGGAGATGGCACATATATTTTTATTGATGATATAAGGCGAGGCTCAAGCCTTAGCGGATCTAATTATTATCTTGGTGAAGTCGGCTATATTCGTCGTGAGGCTGTCCCAAAGGTTATTGATCTTCTTACTTTCAGTACAGCTCCCCCACCAAGTCTTGGAAAGAACAAGGAGTTTTTCGATGCTACGCATTTTAATATTCAAATTGTTGAAGACGTGCCAGTACTGGTTTATGAATACTTTAGGTTTGCGCCTACGCCCAGGATCTTCGGCTATAAGTATCTTACGATTCTATTTAGGAAATGGAATGAAGAAATGCATAATGGAAGGTTTGGACAGAAACCTATTATCGAGATTCATACAATTTATAGGACACGTGGCCTTGAATTTTTAAGAAGAGCTGAGAAAATTAAAAGGATATATGTGGAGTTTGGTTATGAGTCTCTTCGTACAAGCCTACTTCAAGATTTCATGAGTATTGTTGGTTTATCTCTTGCCCCTACAAAGAGAACAAAAAGAATCTATACACTGGTCATTAAGCCGGAAGGTCGAGGCAAATACATAGATATAGACCCAGATGAATTGTATGAACTCCTTAGCCCAGCTATTGATATTCTTAAGGATATTTTCGATAAATTTGAGATCACGGTTGAGTATGATAACGGTAGACGTGAAACAATTAATGTCTTAGCTGATGAGCTAAAGGTCCAACATCCCATAAAACTATTCGAGGATCCCAAGACCCACCTGCCATCTAAGGTAACTGATTCTGAACATGCTTATACTGTTCTACAAAACTCGTTCAATGACAATATTAATGAGATAAGGGATTATGTTAGATACATCCTTGGTCGCTAGAGTTCATTGTTCATCATTACCACTCTTACCAAGCCCATCACAAATTGTGTTGACAATATGAAGTCGGTTATGGCTATTGTTAGTGGAAATAAAATTATGAAGAGCATTATTGGTGTTCGAAGTACTACTATATAGCCTATTAATGATAGTATTAACACTGCTAACATAGTAATAATCACCCATACACTTATAGCATATGCGTCTTCCTTAGCCTCTCTAAAACGAGAAAGTGATTTTTCGTCACCTATCATGTTCAGGTATTTCTCAACATTCGTTGCAAGATTTGCTGTTAGCGTCATTATAGTAACTGTTAATGTTATGGTAACAGTACTCAAAGTTATCATTATTCCGTAAAAGTCAAGCATACTTAATGATGTAAGATCGGCTATATTGCGACTTATTCCTAATGCCCCTTTGAACCAAAATGTATCCATAGAGTAAACAATAACAAACAAAATATAAATTATACTGGGAAGATAATGTGAATATCTACGAGTATGGGATCTAGGCATAATTATTGGTAATCGCATACATGACACCTTTCATTAATATATTAGGGACACACGAATTTTTATAAAGCATATCTATGAGTGGTATTGACAATATAATTAAATGGAAAATTTTATGTTTCCAGATCTTGATAGTTGTAAGGATACTCAATAATATGTTCAGAAAGACTGTTTTATGGTAATAATTCATAAGTCCTCTCCAGCACACCTCATTAAAATATTCATAATAACTTTATTACTATGGTCTTTATATTCCTAGTTCTCCTCGGATCTGTTCTAGTCCGTACTCGATTATTGTTTGTTTTATTTTCTCGATTTCGAGTAGTATTTGTTGTCTACATTGTTTGCTTAGGCCTAGTTTCTTCATCTTATTGTCTACTTTCTTCCAATATACTCTATTAGTAGTACTAGTTGGGCTTGACTACAGCTCAATATGCTTTCCTTGATCTATGTATATTTTATGAATATGAATGAGTCTTTTCTGTTTAATTATGTAAATACTTTTATAAGGCTGGAAATGGGAGATCGGTGAAATTGTTTGTGATTCGGTTTTTATGTTTTTCTTGTGAGGGGCTTCTTTGGGTTTCTGTATGGGTTTTATATACATAGTGTTAAGTAGAAGTTTATTTTAGAATTTCTATTTAACATTTCTGTGTGGGGCGATCGTAGTTGAGTTACTTGTTTTATAGCCGAAATATTGTAGTTAATAAGAGTATAGTTCATTACAGTGTCTTGGGCGAGTACTTGGGTATTAGGACTAGTGATAATAGATTGTTTCTTTTCTATAAGCCTAGCTATATTGGATACGTCAAGAAATCCTACCTTTGGTGGGGTATTGCTCTAATAATAATAGGTTTATTAATGGTAGGTCTTAATGATTATCTTAAAGAAATGAGGCATATACTTGATGCTCCGTCTGAGTTCTTTGATGTACTTTTCATTATTGGGGGAATAGTGTTCTTAATAGGTATTATTCTCTTATTTTTGAAGAAAAGATTCCTCGTGATAGAGACACATGGCGGTACACGAGTATTGTTTGTAAATCCAGAAATGACTGACGAGGACATCCAGAAAATATTTACGCGATTCGCAGAAGACTATGGAGTGAAACTTGAAACAGAGAACTACACACATAACGGACGTGAAAGGGGCTTTTACCTATACACTAAATAACGAAAAATAAGGAATAAAACAATAATGAAATAAAAAGCGACAAAAACCCCACCTAATACATAGCAGTATCTAGTGTTCCATTTTCTTTTATTCTTTATCTTAGTGTGACAAATTTAGGCATAAGAGTCTGTTATCATTGGTTATGATTGCTTTTTGCTATTTTTGTATCTTGGACACATTATAGAGTATGAGAAGTTTTTACTTTTCTATCTCGTTTTGCTTTTCTTAAGGTCTATTATTGGTTTCAAGATACTCTTTGGTCTTAATAGCTTATTTTCTCTTTGTGATTCTTTTTCTCGTATTCACATATTGTAGTTATTTGTACTATTACTCGAGTACGTCTGGAACTAGTGGTGTGCAGACTACTACGCAGGCAATGACTGATGAGTTATCAAGTGTTGAGGTTGAGGATATTAAGTATATGGCTGAGGAGGAGAAGCTAGCATATGATGTGTATACTTAGTTGTCACAAATGTATCCAGTTGTCCCAATATTCGCTAATATTGTGAAGAGCAAGGAAACACACATGAATGTGGTATTGTCTCTTGCCAAGAAATACCATATTAGCATTAGGCCCGGAGAACCCGGTGTATATAATAACATACATATTTAGAAACTCTATAACCAATTAATAAGTATGGGTTCAAAGTGTCTTGGAGAAGCATTAAAAGTAGGATCATTGATCGAGGAAACCGACATCAAAGACCTATAGGAATGGATTGCCAAGGTACAACATGATGACATAAAGCAGGTATTCGAATGCCTCATGATGGGTTCAAGAAACCACCTAAGATCTTTCACCTCAATACTCAAGAACATGTTCGGTGTAGAGTACAAGCCACAAGTAATCAGCATGGATGAATACGAACAAATAATTAGCACGCCAATGGAGACTGGCGGAACAGATTGCTTAGCACTAGGAATAGATCTCGGAACAAATGTTACAACCACAAGAGCATATGGTAAACAATAAACACAAATCTTTTTCCAACACAATCCGATCCTAATACATTAATTTTTAAGAAGCTCTATTTCTCTACATATTCTAAGACTATAACTAGTTAATGTACTACTGATAGAATCAATAATTATTGGTGATACGGTACTGTGAAGAATATTTATCGCTGTAGAGTTTGTGGAAAATATACTGAGTCCCCTATACATTGTGGTGTTGAAGCGGAGTTGTTTCTTGATGCTAAGCGGAGAGTAATGCTAAGTAAACTCATGTCTGGTTTGTTAAGGCATTATCCCTGGGAAGCTGGTCTTAGAATTGATCCCGAGGGCTGGGTCAGGATAGATGATCTTGTGAGAGGTATTAGGGAGAAGTGGCGTAATAAGGAGTTGTATCAATGGGTTACTCGTGAACACATAGTTGTTGTAGCAATGCTTGATCCAAAGGGTAGGTTCGAGATAAGAAATGGTCGTATTAGAGCACGCTATGGTCATAGTATTGAGGTAAGTATTAAGTATGAGGAAACACGTTTTCATGGAATACTCTATCATGGTACTAGCAGGGATAAATTAGCAAAGATCATGCTGGAGGGATTGAAGCCGATGAAGAGAAGATACGTTCACTTAACAACGAGTCTAGAAGACGCAGTAGAGACTGGGAGAAGACATGGAAAACCAGTAGTACTAGTAATAAATACGGAGTGTCTAGAAAAACACGGCATCAAAATATACAGAGCAACAAAAACAATATACTTGGCTCCAAGAATTCCCCCGGAATGTATTGATAGAACCATATATGTATGAAGCGAAGATAATTATTCTCCCTGTATCTTTAGATCTATGTGTCCGATAGCTACTCCAACATAAGTGTCAGCAGCTCCATAATATAAGTACCATTTATTACCAATAATTACAAGCCCCATAGCAAATACAACATTCGGGACCTGCCCGTTTATTTCCCAAGAATACTCGGGGACAAGTATTGGTTCCTCACACCTAGCAATAACTTTTGTAGGATCATCTTTGGAGAACAGTACCCATCCAACACTATATTTATTGTTCTCGTCAGCACCATTATATATTAAGAGTATTCCTTGATCAGTAAGTATTGGTGACGGGCCAGGCTCAACTAATTTACTATCGAAGTATCCAGGCCGGGGTCTGAGAACTATCCAGTCTTTACTTGTGACCCAGTGGATCATGTCTGTTGAGTAAGCTATCCATATATTAGAGTCTCCGAAATACATAATGTATTTACCATAAATCTTTACTGGTAAAATAGCTCCTGATTTACTCCATGTCCAATTAGGAAAAACTACTCCGAGTTTCTCCCAGTGGATGAGGTCTTTTGAACGAGCAAGTGCTAGCCTAGCGTTTCTACCGTCATAAGCTGTATAGGTCATATAATACGTGTTATTAACAACTACTATTCTTGGGTCCTCGCATCCACCATTCATCTCCTCCAGTAGAGTGGGGTAGAGGACTACTTTGTAGGTTTTATTAAAATGTATGCCATCCCGGCTAATAGCCAGCATGATCACGGATGTTCCATGAAACCTATACTGTGCTCTATAGAACATGTAAAAAGTGTTATTCACATAGATAACTGCTGGATTATAAGTAGCTGCTGCATCAATCCATTCAGGCCCTGGTGATAGTACCGGGTACTCGTTTTTTACAAAGACTTCTCTTGTTAGAGTAAAACGTGTTTTTTCTATACTTGAAATACTTATAGGAGTTATTGTCTTAAGGGGTGTGGTTGTAAGTGTTTTTTCTATGAGGGTGTAGTTGTAGAATGATATGAGTGAGACTAGTATCATAAATAAGATTATTAGAATTAGTAGTGTTCTACTACCTAATCCTTCAGCCATATGTAAGGGCCTTGTTCTACTTGTCTTAATTCTAAAATGTGTGGTTTA
>JAMOPC010000455.1 GCA_027064845.1 Desulfurococcales archaeon
TGGGTCGAAATAGAGTCTTACCTTGATCTTTGACTGAGTATTTAGTATTGGTGTTATGTCGTAGACTTTGCTTAGGTTAAAGGTGTTCTGTGGTAATTGTTTCGGTAATTGTCCAAGTATAGAAGCCCTTATTTCTCCTTTTATTGGAGTGGTTGTGTTGGGGAATACTATTTCGATCTTAGCGTGTTTGCCGAAAATTGATTCTATTACTTTACCATTTAAAGCAGTGTTTCTTGCTTCTATAACGACTCTCTTCGTGTGTTGTGCTTCTATTACTAGTCTTTCAGTTTTTTCGCTCATGAAGTATGCTTTGATTTCTTCTGTTTTCTCGACGTCTCTATAAGTTATTATCTTGTCTTCAATATTGTTTGCTTCAAGCACTGTTCCATTAACGACTATGTAGAGGTTTTTAGCTAATGAAGCGTTTTCAGGTGTGAATATTAGTTTATTATATGTCTTGTTGTTGAGTAGTAGTTTTATTCCATCGCTTCCCTCTATTATTGCTTTGCTTCCCTCTACTGACTGATTTAGAACTTGAGGAACTAATCTTCTATATGTAAATTGTACAGCGTATAGGTTTATTGAATAATATTCTCCGTATCCATTGATCTTTATAATGATCTTGTTCTTATCGAGAATTATTTCTCCGTCTACATGTAGCTTCTTTATCTTGGTAATTCCTTTATCGTCCATAGAGAATCCTTTTCTATAATCTCCCATTGCATTTAGGTATCCATTGATCTTGAAGTTTACTATTAATAAGTGTCCTTGGCCTTCTCCTTTAATATCTATTTTTATAGCGGTATCTACTTTTGTTGCATTGATTATGTATTCGTTTATCTGATAAATTGTTTCTATTTTGTCTGTTCTAGTACTTGAGTAAGTTATTACGTATTTACCAGTGGAAGGATCATATATGGGTGGTTGTATTTGTATTCTGAAGATAGACGATAGTATTTGTGCGAACATGAATAGTGTTAATTGGTCCTTTGAGTATGCTTTGAAATTCGTTGTTGTAGTTATCGTTTGTTTATTGAGATCTGTTACTTGTTTCATTGAGTACTCAATATCTATTCTTTGCCCGTAGAGTACTATGTATGCATTCTTAGTAGTTATAGTTGTAGTGCTTGTATTAGTTTCTTCATCATAGCTTCCTTGTATAGTGAACGGAAGATTGAAACTTATATTTATTTCCTGTGTCTCGAGGACTAGGTTTATAGAACCATTGATCTTTATTTGTCCATGAAATTCTTTGTTTTCTCCATGTATTTTTGCATCAATTGTTGCTAAGAATTTTGTGTCTGCCATATCTAGTGTTTCATTATAATATCTTATTTCTCCGTTAAGCATTCCTTTCAGGAATAGTTTTTCTTCACTAAGATCTAGCGTGAAATTACCATGTCCTGTATTATTATATTCTGGTGATAGTACGTGTTCTAGTGTGTCTGAGAATACTATTGTACTATTCTTTGGGCTAAGCTTTGTGTCTAGGTATAGTTTGTGTTTGAACGGTATATTCGGTATACCCGGTTGATCGTTTCCTCCTATTGAGTAGGCAATGCTTATAGTAGAGTTTATGATAGGTACTGTGAATGATGTAATCATTAGTACTAGGAGTAATAAACTATATATTTGCTTATACAATCCAAACATCCTCCATACATTAGCCTGTAAATATATAGGTAATAGCTCTACATAAATATTTTTATTGAAACTGTTCCGGTTTGGCTGTTTAACTATTCGAATAATAGAATGAGCTTTTATGATTAATGATTGAATCATTGGATTAGTTATGAAATAATTCTTTGTCTTGAGAAGATATACGTATTTATGACTTTGTGTTTAGTTTCTCTTGCTTCTTGAATGGTTTTTAGTTCTAGATAATATGGTGTAGCTTTCCTAATGTATGCTCTACACTTTAAGATATGTATTTTTATCTTATCATAGACTTTTGATACGTTTCCATAAATTAGCTTTCCCGTTGGAGATTTATAGAAAAGATAAGCTTTTCTTAGTGGTGGGTATTGTTCATGTATTGACGAAGATATTATTATTGATAGGGAGGAGTTAAGTGCTCTAGCAACTATTCCTAATTTATTATAGGTTTGTGGTTTGTGTGCATAATCGGTTATTAGTATAATGTCTCTTAAGTTCTTGAAATTCGGGAGTAGTTTGATCAATGTCTCTATGCTTTCACCAATACTACCCCATGGTTCTCCACATATCGTTTTCGTTAAGAACTTAAGATTATCGCTTGGCTTAGTGTATGGTGATAAGATATAGTTTTCCCCATTGAGGATTACTAGGTAGGTTGTGTCTTCGAGTTTTCTAGATACGGATAATAATATTGACGCAATATATATTGCTATAAATGGTTTTTCCCAATACATCATTGACTTGGACAAGTCTAGAGCAATTAGTACTTCTACTCTCCTCTCGCTCATGAATTCTTTGACAATGAGTTGTTGTTCCTCCCCTTTTATCAGACGTGCTGAAAGCCTCCAATCAACATATCTTATATCGTCTCCATAACTATATGGTCGGAAATCAATGTATTCAAAACCAGCTCCCTTGATCACTGATCTACCGGCTCCATGTAGGGGGGATTCTGTATCAACAATTCCTGTCTTAATTGCTTCCATAGATATTCTGCATATGTCTTTATCATGCATCATTCTTAATCACTTAGCTATCTTTACTCTATTATTCTATCGTATTTTTTAATTGGTTTTGTCTATGAGGAGATTATAATGTTATCCAAATTTTCGAACAAATGTATCTACGCGATATATTTATCAATATGCTCACATATATGGATATGTAAAATATCTATGGAGAACTAGTGGTTTATGGTGTCTTTATTTGAAATTTTACGACTATGAAGAACTACGTGGATTCAATATATATGATTCGATAGGATTATATTACGGGTTTGTGTGCGGTATTGTGTATAGGGAGGACAATGTATATGTTAAGGCTTGTATACGGGTTGTTGCAGAGGATAGTGTGCCGGACGTGGATTTATTGAAGAAAATGCTTCGTTCTAAGAATATATTTGTGGAAGATGATAGTTTAGATGTTCTTGTTAGTTTAGCTAGAGAACATGGACTCGATATTACATACAAGGTTGTTGATCAAAACATAGAGCTTGTAAAGGGAATATTCCCTGTCTCAGAGATCGAGTTAATAGACGAATATTATGAAGGACCCATAAGGAAAGGAGTAATATTATTAAATACTCCGAGAGAAGCACTTTATAGGGGTAGGAAAATCGAAGCATCATCCCCCGTTCCTTTACCTGAGAAAATTGTCGGAAAACTCGTTATAAGTAAGAAGAACGGAGTATTGGGTAAGGCATATAGTATTGTTATAGGTCCTGGACACCCTGGTCTTAGAGTTAAAAGGCTTAAAGAACTTAAAGGATACATATCTTGGCTTAAATTCTTGAGCGATATTAAGAAAAGGGATCCCAAATTATATAAGAAACTCGCGGCCATAAAGGATCCCCTTATGCATAGAAGGATTGCATTAGAAGAATATGATTTATTAGTAAGTGAAATAAGGAAAAGAAACATTCCCGAAAAGATCATCAAGGAGATCGATAAATATATAGTCTCTAGTGAAGAAGAATTCTCCTTATTCATAGATATTCCTTGGCCTAAGATCCTTGTTGTCAATGAAATTGTTATCGTTGAATAATTGGTGGGATTAATGGATCTTAGTATTAATGAAATAAAAGAGAAAACTGAAAAGATATTAAGAGAACTAAGCAGGGTTATAATTGGTTATGATCAAGAGCTTAGATATATTCTTGTATCGTTGCTTGGTAATGGCCATGTATTGCTTGAAGGTGTTCCAGGAATCGCTAAGACTACTTTGGCTAGAGCACTTACTAGACTAATTGGTTTGTCTGAAAAGGAATTAAGAGTTATTAATGGTGTGCCTTATAAAGGGTTTTCGCGAATCCAGTTCACACCTGATCTTATGCCCGGAGACATTGTTGGAAGTCTTATATATAATCCTAAGAAACTTGATTTTGAGCCAAGACTGGGGCCTATTTTTGCATATATTGTGTTAGCGGATGAGATAAACCGAGCAACTCCCCGAACACAGAGCGCTATGCTTCAAGCTATGCAGGAGAGAGAAGTAACTATTGGTGATAAGACATATCCTCTTGAAGATAGGTGTTCTGGAAAGTTCTTCTTCGTAATTGCTACTCAGAACCCTGTTGAGCAAGAAGGGACTTATCCATTGCCAGAAGCCCAGCTTGACAGGTTTATGATGAGGATCATAATGGGTTATCCAGCAAGCCTTGAGGAGGAGAAAAATATTCTCAGATTACACTCTATGAAGCTCCGTGAACCGCTTGAAGAGCTTAAACCCGTTATTAAGCCCGAATGGATCGTTGAAGCACAAAACACTATTGCCGAGAAAGTAATTGTACCAGATGACACAATAGAGTATATATCTAGGATAGTTAGAGCTACTAGACCAGAGATCGTAGAGCCTATGGCGAAGTATTTCGAGCTAGGAGTTAGTCCTCGTGGAGGAATACAGTTAATGAAAGCGTCTAAAGCCTATGCAGCGATGAGGGGCTCTGAAACTGTTGAACCAAGAGATGTTGATGCCGTTCTATTTCCTGTTCTAAATCATAGAGTCATACCAAGTGTTGATAAGATAATAGAGTATGGGGGCGGCTTTAAGGCTAGGATAAGAGTTATTCGAGAGGGACTCGATTATTTGAAGAAATTCATTTAGTCACAAGGTGTTTCATATGGATGTTGTTGTCTTTGATAATGTGACTAAAATCTTTGGCGGATTGAAAGCAATTAAAGCACTTGATAATACATCCTTCAGAATCCCGTCAAGAGTTGTTGCTGGTTTATTAGGACCTAATGGCTCGGGTAAAACAACTAGTTTTAAACTAATAATGGGTTTTCTTAAACCGAATAGCGGGAAGATATTTGTTTTCGGAATGGATCCGTGGGTTAATGAATATAGTGTTAGGAGAAGGATCGGTTATCTTCCAGAAAAACCTGTTTATCCATATGTGAGTGTCTATAAATTCTTAAGACACATCGGGAGAATGCAAGGAGTTAGTAGTAATGAAGTGGAGATGTTTATTAAACTAGTTGGTTTAGAAAGATACAAGTTTATTAATATACGTGGTCTGAGTAGAGGCTATTTACAGAGACTTGGTTTAGCACAAGCCCTCATAGGTGATCCGGAACTACTACTTCTAGATGAGCCCACTGCTAATTTAGACCCTTTGTCTAGGAAACAGATACTTGAACTGATAAAGGATTTAAAGAAAGAACTTGGAATAACAATTATTGTCGCAACCCATATATTACCAGAACTTCAGGAAGTTGCTGATTATCTTGTATACATTAATAGGGGTAGAGTTATAGAATCGGGTAAGCTCGAAGACTTGACTCATAGATACTTTGTTCATGCATATTATTATATAGAGACAAATGAGCCTAGAAAACTAGCTTCTAAAATAATTATGGAGGAATATGTTAAAGCAATTGAGGTTAGGGATAATGGATTATTGATAAAGATAAACTCCGCCTATAAGGATGATCTTTTAGAACTACTTACTTCTTCCAAAATCTCTGTTTATGTAAAGAATATAAGACATGTAACAACAGAGCTGGGTGAGCTTTATGAAAAATTATCGAGAGCCAGTTAAGAGGATTATGCTTCAATCCGAGTATTTATTGTCGCTGAAAGCTACAGCAATATATGTAATAGCTATCATTATTGGTATAATATTTTCATTAGCATCGATATACAGAGCTTATCCAATCATGTCCGCGTTTGGATTCATTGCTGGAATACTATTAGTGATACTACTCATAACCATAGCAGGATCAATGATTGACGAGATCAACGAGGGCCAAACACAGCTTTACCTAGCTACTGGGCTTTCTAGATCGGAATACGTTGTATCCTGGTACATAGTATCAATAGTCTATCCTGTACTAGCTGTTTTCCTAGCAATAGTGCTTCCAGTCCTAATAATTGATCCCCCAGCACTTTTAATCAGATTATCGCCATATTCGTCAACACTTGTTCCAACTCTACTCACATTTGCATTTGCTATCTCTCTGCAATTACTCAATAATATTTCGTTAGGACTCATGTTTGGTTTAATGACTAAGAAGAAAGGTATTGCTTATCTAACAGTGGTCTTTATAGCGTTTATACTACCAGTAGCCCTAGGAATAATTGTTAGTATGCTCGGTGCGATGACAGGGAGTTATGACGCATACCATTCTATTTATTTAATTCTAGTGCCCTTTGACCCATTGTTTTCATATATGATTTTCTCACAAGGACCCATACGTTTATCGGATACGGCTATTTTATTACCTCCACTTGTTACAACTATTATTTCTATAGTATTGATGCTTCATCATGCTAAGAACAAGTTAGAGGTGTAGGGATATGTTGAAGTACTTTATATTATTATTCTTTATACCTGTTGTAGTTGTTGGTTTGTCTATGACTGTGATATTTTACTATAACCCTGCTATAACTCAATCAACGATGTATGGAACATCTGGGCCAATTATTTATTCAGCATCTAGTATAGCTCCTGATGGTAGACCAGTATTTATTTATGTTGTTGATAATGTGAATAATCTAATTAACAATTATAAGGGCTTAAGTAGTGAAACGTACAGCTACTATCTCAGGTTCGAGAACCGTGTTCCTATATCATTTTTTACTCAATTCGATAAGATTGAATTACTAGTCTTCGGCAGCAATACACCGATACCATCATACTATGGCTCTGTTGATTGGAGTGTTGCGTCAAAGGTCATATCGTTTATAAAGAACAATAAATATGCAGAAATTCCTCCAGGTTCTAGTGTAGAGATAAATTTGAAAAATATACGTACAACATACACGTATACTGCTGTTATAGTGTATGTTAAGAAAAACACCGTCTTAAGCGATCTAAGCCTCACATACAGAGTATCAAGTTATGCATATATGCCAGTAACAGACGCTATAAGGGAAGAGATGAAAGGTAATTATTCAGTAGCCACTGTTTTGAGTGATTATAGGCGAA
>JAMOPC010000456.1 GCA_027064845.1 Desulfurococcales archaeon
GGTTCAAGACATGTAGAGATAAAATAACTGGTATGATAGCCTGTCCTATATGTATTCATGCTGCTTCTAAGTGTTTAGGTCTGGAGAAAGAACCTTTTAAATACAATTATGAAAACAGTTTCTTCTTTTCAGAACATGATCTAATTATTCATATCCGCGAATACCATGCCCGCGGAAATAATCGTTCGATAATATTGTCCAATATAAAAGCCGTAAGAGGTAAGGGAAGGAAAAAATGATGAAGGTAGTATTAGTAGGTAATTTTACTTTAGATAAGATTTGGATAAATAATGAATTCCTAGGGGAAAAACTCGGAGGAGGCGTGTATTATTCATTATTACCATTTCTTCATAAAGGAGTAAATGTGAGGATCCAATGTGTCTTTAACCCATACCTATACAATGCCAAAGAGCTACGGGATAATAAAGTATTATTGTGTAAAAACCAGTTTTCCACTGAGATCACTACATTTAGATTAATATATGGTCGTGATGGTAGGAGATTATTTGTTGAAAACATAGCGCCATCAATAATGTTGACTCAATTCGATTATGATGAAGCAATATATGTTTTGAACCCGGTAATGAATGAGATATCGATTAATCTGATAAAAACCATTAGACCAAATGCTTTACTTGTTTCAAGTGATATACAAGGTTATATTAGAGAAGTTGGTGAAAATAACAGAGTAATATACAAGGTTCCACCAAATATTAATGATCTTTTCCAAAACATAGATATTTTGCATATCCACTTAGATGAAGCAAGATCAATAACTGGGAAATATAATATCGAAGACATCACTCATTGGCTTCAGAAAAGAATTAATAAATCATATATAATATTAACTCAAGATACCGATCCAGTATACATTATTACAAAAGAGTTTATTAGAATAATTGAATTTGACCCTGTAGATGTTAGAAACACCACTGGTGCAGGAGACTACTTGTTATCAGCAACAACACTCCATTACTTAGAAAGCAATGATATTGTTAATTCAGTTGAAAAAGCAATTGAAGAAGTTAAGAAGTGGTTGATAAAAATAAATACCTCATCGCGGCCCACCACCCCCGAACCACCACCGCCTAACCCATGACCCCCGCCTGGACCGGTTCTTGACCGGCCCTGGATAAAATCCCTAGCGGGGGCTCTGGTTAGGGGTAGTATTTGTATTTTTACTTTGATTGGTTGTATAACAAGATTTCTGAATAATGTTATATCATGGATGATAAAATTACTTGTACAAAGCATTGCTGTAAAGATATTGTTACAATTAATATCTTTGATTGTACAACGGCGGTGGTGGTTTAACGTATTAATTCAGATACTGTGGGTGGTGGGCCGCTCGGCATTCATATATTTGTTTAAAGATACTAATAAAATTTTGCATCATTTATTAATTATTATTTTAGTTCTTAGAGTTCAATCATTGCAGCTGCTAGAAACCCGTAATCCCATATACGTGCTGCTGTTATGAATGCTTCCTCCTTTATAAATGTGCCTTTGTTTAGCCTGTCAAGTATTGCTTCCTTTAATTCTTTTTTAGAAGGTGATCTTCCTATGAACATCGTTTTTCCATTAATAAGGATCTTCGGTAGATCAGCATATTCTATTCCCAGAGGATCACCGATCCATGTATGGATAGGAATTATTTCAACCCATATACCTTCATTGTTTAAAAGCTCCTCTGCAGTTTCCCAAGTTGTTTGTAGGGCTTTCTCACTTTCCTCATCAAAATCAAGGAATAAAATTACTTGTACCTTTAACGGTTCAAATTCATTTTCTATAGTCAAATCGTTCCACCTGTTAAGAGAATAGGATTAAGACCTAATTTATAACGAGTTATAGAAAATAATATTCCAGTAATACTGTTTCTCTTATTTTATATCTAAAAGGTTTTATATTTAACCAATTAATAACTTTGGAATATTTAATAATGTGAAAATAGATTGTCTATGTTTCTTTTTTCACTGGATGAATAGCATCTGTAGGAGCATTTTTGAATATCTCAAGATATTTCCTCAATACTTTCGGAATAACGACTGTACCGTCTGGTTCCTGGAAATTCTCGAGTATTGCTGTTATAGTTCTTGTACTTGCTATTGCTGTGCTATTCAAGGTATGTAAGTATTCTTTTATCATGCCTCGTCTTCTTATTAGTCTTATTTTGAGGCGGAATGCTTGCCAATCGGTTACATTGCTACAGCTTACCATTTCTCTATATCTTCCCTGAGCAGGCATCCATGCTTCCAAGTCATACTTCTTAGCTGCTGGGGCTCCTAAGTCTCCGCTTGCAATATTTACTATTCTATAAGGTATTCCAAGTCCTTGGAATAAGTGCTCGGCATTGCTTATTAATTCTTCCATCAGTTCCCAGCTCTCTTCCGGTTTTGCGTATATGAATTGCTCAACTTTATGGAATTGATGTACTCTGAATATTCCTTTTAAATCCCTATTACCTGCACCAGCTTCTTTTCTAAAACAAGGGCTTATTCCAACATATTTTAATGGAAGAGCTTCTTCTGGAAGATCTTCTCCTGCATGAAGGGCTGCTAGTGGGTGTTCAGCTGTTGCTATGAGGTATAAATCTTCGCCCTCGATCTTATAGATTGCGTCCTTGAATGTATCCATGTCTATTACTCCCATCATTATCTTATAGCGTAGCATATATGGTGGTAATACTAGTACGTAACCCTTACTTGTTAAGTAATCTATTGCGTAAGCAAGTAGTGCCATATCGAGGAACACGATGTCATTAAATAAGTAGTAGAATCTGCTTCCAGCTACTTGGGCAGCTTTATATGTATCTCCTAATTTCAACACATTCTCCAACATATCTGCATGTCCAACAGGCTTCCACGATATTTCTTCATATTCTACTTTAAACCCATATTTTTCTGTTTGTTCCTTGAACTGTTCAATATATCCACTCCATACCTTTGGTTTACCCCAAAACCTTATTGGTACATTATATGAGTCGTCAGGGCCTATAGGAACACTTTCATGAACTATATTTGGTAATGAGAATAGTAGCTTCATTCTACGCTCTTCTAGCTCTTTTAGTTTCTTCTCAAGTTCTTCAAGTTGTCTAAGGACTTCTCTAGCTTCTTTTATCTTCTTTTCTTTTTCTTCTCCCTTGAGTTTAGGGATCTCTTTGCTGATAACATTGTGTTTATGCCTAAGCTCTTGTATAACTGTTAGTGTTTTTCTCCACTCCAAATCTGTACGATAAGCTTCATCAACAATGCTTGGATCCATGAATCTTTTCTTGACATGTTCTTTTAACACTTCAGGCTTTTCTCTTAAAAGTTTTAGAATACTCCAGCTCAAGACAATAACACCCATAGCTATTAAATTGATTAAAACTATGTACAACAAGAAAAATGTTTCTCTTACTTACTCCCATATGCTTTTCTATATTCCTCAACTATGTCATAGCCAAATCTTTCTTTGAAAATTCTTCTACCCTTTTCTGTCATTTTCTCAGGTGTCCATGGAGGATCAAACACTAGTTCTATATCTGTTTCAATACCAAGTTTTCTCTTTAATTCTTCAACTATCATCATTGGGAGAATATTTGCTAATGGGCAGAATGGTGTTGTTAAAGTCATTTTTATCTTAACGTGTTTGTCATCAATAACCTCTATATCATAGATCATTCCGAGGTTATATACATCGATCCCTATTTCTGGATCAGCTATTGTTTCTAAAACACTTATTATTTTCTTCTTAAGCTCCTCTTTAGCACCATTGGTTACTTCATTATTCATTCATATGCACCATGGTTATATTGTAGAAGATGCGGGGGACAAGTCCCCCCAAGTCATCCATTACCCCTTGCTTCGGGGGCGTCTAACTTGGGGGGCGGCGCGCATGTATTGTTATCTTCATAGAGGTTTTTATAAAATACTCTATTATCATTATGTAATCATATCATTCCAAGTATTCTTTTCAAGAATGATTTCTTTTTCTTCTTTTTGCCCTCATAGATGTTTTCTCTGAGAAACATAGCCCATGCTTCAGCATCAGATACTTTTGAGTATCTTATTGCAAGGTTATACAGAGTCTCTATTTCCTCAGCCGATGCATAATCTAGTGGTATTCCTTTTCTATTATTTTTCTCCCATAAGTCATATATTTTAGTCAAAACCTCGGATACGTAGGGGTCTGAGTAAAAAGCTATTTTTCTACCGCTTTCTTTGCTCTCATCTATTAATTTGATTATTTCTTGTTTCATTTTCTCAAGGTTCATTCTTATTCTTCCTCTAGTGTTTCCTCGAATAATATCTTACCTATACCTCCCTGTTTAATCTTTTCTAGAGCCCAGCCGAATCTTTCGAGAAGAACTAAAATTGCAGCCTGAGGCGGGATCACACCTTGCTCTGTGATAATGGCATCTATGTATTCCGGAGGGGTGACATCGAATGAGGGATTCAGTACTTCTACGTTCTTATGCTTATTTATCCACTCGCGAGGAACTATTTCTGTCGGATCTCTGAATTCTATTGGGACAAGTTCTCCTATCAATGTTGCTGGCGAAAACTTATATGTTTCAGCAGCTACGAATACTCTAACTCTTGCTTCATGAGCAGCTAGAGCTACTTGACTTGTTCCGATCTTATTGATTACTGCTCCATTGCTAGCAATGGTGTCGGCTCCAACAATAACCTGGTCAACTTCATGCATAATGTACCTCACAGCACTATCCGGAATCTGTACAACTGGAACACCTGCTTCAAGTAAGTGTCTCGCAGTTATTCTACCTTGATAAAATGGTCTTGTTTCAGTACTATAGACTTTTATGATCTTGCCCATCCTATAGGCATTTATGATTACTGATGCGGCAGCTGTGCTATGACAATGTGTTAACACTACTGAGTTATCCTTGATCCTTCTAGCTCCTATTTCTCCTATTTTCTTAACTGCTTGTAAACTATCATTGATGAATTTCTCAGCTGATTTTATTACTGTTTCTTTGAGATCGTTGATGTCTCCAGTAGCTTTTCCTAAATGATACATAACATATATAACTGCATTAGGAAGGCTAACAGCTGTAGGCCTAGTTGAGAGTATGAGATTCGCTACCTTGTTCATATATTTCCTAAACTCATCCGGGTCCTTTGGCCCATCGTATTTTTCAGCAGCTATTTTGAGAGCTTCAGCAGCTGCTCGAGCTATTTTACCGGCTCCTCTTATTTTCATTGTTTTAATAGCTTCAGCTATTTCAAGTACTTTCTCAGGAATCTTCATCTATACTCACCCCTAAGCTCTACTAGTTCTTTAACTATTTCATTAACAGGTCTTAGCTTAGGCGGGAACCCACCATATACTTGTCTCAATATTACAGGAACAGCTTGTGGTGCAAATAACCCATATTCTGTAGCTATTCCGTCAATGAGATACGGTGGAGTAACATCGTAAAGGGGTGCTCGTGCAGAATAATTTTCTGGTAAAGTCTTCCTCACATCTTCATTCATTAATAGCCTCCAATCACCTTCCGGCAACTCGATGAGTTCTCCATATATTGTTTCAAAACTAAACTTGTATAGAGGAGCGACAACAAATACTCTTACCCTTGCCTCATTAGCTGTTAGACATAATAGGCTTGTCCCTATCTTACCTACAACAGCGCCATTAACAGCTATAGCTTCTGCACCAACAAATACTTTCTTAACCTTCTTCATGAAGAATCTAGCAGCTGAGTCCACGATCAAATACGTTTTCACACCTAGACTATCTAGGTAAGAAGCTGTATCTAATCCCTCCATTCCAGGTCTTGATTCAAGCACATATACCGAGAACTTCACACCCTCATCAACTAGTATTTTAAACATCTTCCTAACAGCCATGCTATTACTTATAGTCATTAAGACATCTCCATCAACAACCCTATTGGCAGCAATCTTAGCAGCTTCCCAAGAATCCCTATCGATCTTGTTCTTTAGATATTGTAAGTACTCGCTTAAACCACTAATACCATTCGATAATACATACTCCCCTACCATTCTCAGTATATTCCAAGAAGCCATACTAGCTGGTCTTTCCTTTTCGAGAAAATGTATTATTTCTAAATACTTGTTGATAAATGAATCAATATTATTTTCTTGCAGAACATTTTGTAAGTCATCAATTATTTTTAGTGCAAGACTCGTGCCAGTTAATCTATTTGAATAACCATGTTTCAATAATTCGTTCATCAAATTAGTCTTACCCATAATTAGTTTATAGATAATTAATAGTTTTCAGAGGATATAAATCCCACTATATTATCAAATACATCAAGATATTTATCACTCTGTATTTTCAAAGGTATATCGTATGATTTCATAGGTGAACCTAACAAATCTAGAATATTTGAAGTCTTAATATTCCATGGATCACCTTTATAAGAATAAACTTCGACGGCTTTTCTATATCTTTCACCACTATATAGTAAGGCCTTTCCTGGAGCAACAATAATTACTATATCAACCATCAATGATCCATATGTGGGAGCTGCTGCGTCGTTAAAACTTTCAATAATTAATGGGTTAAATTCTTTTAAATAATTCATATTCTCGTCTAGAGCCGAGTAAACACTAGGATTACTTAATAGTTTTTCCAAGAAAGCTGCCTCGGCTTCAACGAATAGAGTATTCTTACCAGTTCTTATATTTTCGAGGACATCGTTAAGAATAGATCTAGTTTCTATGGATAACTTCATGTAAGTATCTTTGAAGAAGAAATATACATGGTATGGCTTAATGGTATTAGATTGTTCTCTAATGTTTCTGCTTAATCGCATTAAAACAGCTGTTTTAGCTAATGATGACATATTATCAACGTAAAGCCTGATCCTACCCTTAAACAGTAATGGGTCTATCGGCATGCTTAAAATATCTAGGGGATTTATTATTGATAATTTATCTAGTTGATTAAGCTTCTTAGCAACAACGTATGCATCATGCCCAATTAGTAACTTATTTTCAATGGTGTGTAGAAGAGTTTCATACTGATACCATCCATTATGTCCTGCCAATGGTTTAAAGTAGCCAGGGTT
>JAMOPC010000457.1 GCA_027064845.1 Desulfurococcales archaeon
CTCCCTTGACCCTATACTCTTTTATAACACGTAAAACACTTCTCCAATTAAAAGAAGAGCTCAACAAAGGTACATGCCTTCTCTCACCGTTCGAACCATAAATGATCCCAGATAAATGTATATGCATATTTCTTAGAAAATCATTACCAAGCTTTGTTTCTAAATAATCTAAAATAGCTGAGAAAGCTTCCTCGTGATTTATACTTCCCAAACTTCTTGCATAAATGTGTGCAAAATCAATCGCTATAGAAGCATATTCTATACCATCAACAACATGTACTAGTTCCTGAATAGTACCCATCTCTGATACTTTCCCCATAGTTTCTGGCCTAACCCATATTTTAATACCGTTATCAACTAGTTCTTTTACCACTTGTTTTAAGGATTTTCTAACCTTCTCAACAGCCTCTCCAGAAGAATAACTACTATAAAAACCTGGATGAAAAACTATTGACCACGCACCAGCATAGTAGCCAATCTTAGCAGATTCAATTATTCTATTAATAGATGAACGAACAACACTAGGGTTATCGGATAATAAATTAATATAATAGGGAGCATGCACTGTTAATACAACATGATAACTTCTAGCTATTTCACCAATCTTTTCTGCCAAATCCTTATTCAGCCTCACACCATAAACAAACTCCAACTCCATAGCATCCAAACCAAGTTCTGAAACCCTCTTAATACCCTCCAATGACGACTTCTTCCTCGAGGATAAAGGAACGCCAGCTGTTCCAACAAACAATCCATTAATACTCATCAAGATATAACGCCTCAATACAACTCCTATCAATAATTCATAAACAAACAAATTTTACTTGAGATAAACAAAAACACAATAATATTAAAAATACCTTGTAGAAAACAACGTTTATAAGATAAAAATAGTCAGCTGAGACAGGTTTATTCATCCCCAGCGGGTCTTTCCCGTGGATTCATCATTCTTCTACATACTTTATTATTTCATGAAAGGTATTCTTTTTACAATGTGGGCAGTAATGGTAGAGTTGTTGGAACTCCTTATCCAATGGATAACTTACTAAGAGTTTCCATTCCCTTCCACAATTCTTGCATTTTAGTATCCAATAAGTCAATTTGATCACTTTTCCTTGTTCCTTTTCCGCGTCTTGATTACTCCTTTTTCTACTAGTTTTTCAAGTGTTCTCCTCAGTACTTTTCTAATAATATATCTTTTATTAAGTGTTCCGAATAATCTTAGAGCAGTCATTCTAATACTATTCGTTCTTGTTAAGTCTAGTAGGATTTGTTTATCTTTCTGACTAAGCTCTTTATCCAGATATCTTAGCCCGAGCCGAGCTAGGTCTGCTGGTGATAATCCAAGGTATGGATGTTCTGGTTTTAGGTGGTCTAGTCTTTGAACGAGATCGAACTCTATGATTGTTACCCAGTCATCACCTGTTATTCCAGGATATACTTTCTTTAGCTCTCTTACTAGTTCCTCCTTGTTCTTGAAACCATCTTTTAAAGCATCTTCATCTGTTAGTTCATTGAGCTTCTTATGTATTACCTTGACTACCTTTATCTTAGCTACGGGTTTTCCACCGCCATGAACTATTATTTCTTCGTATTTTGGTATTACTATTCCTTTCCTAATAGTTGCTTTCTTCTTACCCGATAGTATGTCTTCTACGTATCTCCCCTTAACCATTAAGTGTCTTCCAATAAACTTTTTTTCACGATTCCTCGTAGTGTTTGTCATTTCTTATCCAAGCTCAACTCATTATGCATGATAGCTCGGAATAGGTCTCTGAGATAAGTACTTAGGCATTGTTAAGGGAACTCTCGGATATCCTTTTGTCTCTCCTTCAAGCAACCTTATTAGTTCGTCGAGGCTCATGACTTTCTGGTCATTTGTCCTCCTTATGCGGACGTTCAAGGTATTGCTCTTGATCTCGCGTTCGCCTATAACAACAATATATGGTATCCACTCCCTACCAGCGTCTCTTATCTTTTTACCTAGGCTCTCAGACCTATCATCAATATCTATTCTGAAACCATGTTTCTCTAGCTCCTCGGCTACTTTCTCAGCATATTCCAAGTATTCGTTCTTCAACGGTATTATTCTGACTTGTATAGGTGATAACCATGTGGGTAAGTATGGTGTTTTCCCTTCGCGCTCCATGAGTGCTGCTGTGTCTAGTATTGTATATATGAATCTCTCGATCCCGCCTATGATTGCTGTATGTATTATTACAGGATGGTGTTTCTCACCTTTCTCATCAGTATATGTTATGTTAAACCTCTTTCCGTTACCTATGTCTATTTGAAAAGTAGCTATTTCACGTGGTCTCTTCAAGTTATCAATAATGTGGTATTCTACGTTTAATACCCAGTAATATATTCCTCCAGGTATAAGCGATAATAAGACAGGGTAGTTTTCTCTCTTCACAAATTCTATTACGACATCACGATATTTCTCAAAGAAGTCCTTCGTCACATTATATAATGCTACGTATCTGCGACCAATCTTAGATATTTCCTCAAGGATCTTGTTCTGCACAATTTTTGAAACCCTTATTGCTTCCTCGAGATCCTTATTCAGAATGTGTAGGTCTGGCATATAGAACTTTCTAAGCCTGAAACATAGGTTTAATTCTCCCCGCTTCTCTAACCTATAACTATCAGCTACTTCGAACATTCCGAAAGGCAGGTTCTTGTAGCTTATTATCCAGTCACGCAACATAGCGAATTGTTGATGACAAGCTGCGTACCTTAACACATACTTGTTCTTATCAACAACTAGCTCATATAACCTATCTCCGAATAATAAGGCATGCTCAAGAACTGGTTTCTCTGATAAATTAAACATGTTAGTACCCATAACCTTGTAGACGGGAATACCTAGTTCTCTAGCTATTTTCCACGAATACTGCATCAAGGACTCCATTATAACTACTGCATGTGGACCATACCTCATATGCCCGTGATCGCTCATGGGCTCCCATTCAAAACCAAACTTTCTACAATAATCATTAACCCTATTGACACCGCCAGGCAGTTCTTTACCAAATACTTCTTTATCAACCAGTATTTTTAGATCTGGATAATTCGTGTAATCAAATTCCTTGGGATCATATAGCCTGCCTTCAGGAGTTAAGATATAGAATTCCTTCTTGATCTCTTTTCTTATTATTTCTCCTTTACCAGTCTTTGTAATAGTCCTTGATAACTCACTCAGGGGATGTCCATAGCATTCTAGAGTGAATTCCTTGTACCATCCAAATGGTGCTCTATAAGTGTCTATGCCTATTTCTTCCTCAATAGATTCCTTAAACTTAGCTAATAGATCAAGCGCTTTGACAGGATCTGCTAAATCTTGTGATAAGTGAGCATACGGATAAATCACTATGGTAGTTGGCTTTACTTGTTCAACTATATTTTTCACTTCCTCAACTGCTTGCTTCAATACTTCTTCGTCATCACTAGACTCTATCGTTGTGAAGACGACGAGCGTGTTTTCGAATTTTCCGCTCTTGTTTTTATCGTTTAGTTTCTCAGGTTCTTTTATAGCTGGTGAAACTGCTTTATATGCGAATTTCTTTGCATGTATTAGTAGGAGACGCAATTTGGCTAAACACCATGACTGATTCTAGAGCATGATGAATACCTAGGTATACTACTTTGTTTAAATAACAGTATTCGGTGTAAATTTATGTTTTTCCCCAGGTTGCTTTCCTTGTTGGGGCTGTAGCTGCGGCATACCAGGTAGTGGTGGTGGGACACCTAACGACCTACTCAATATAATGCTTTCAGCTAACATATTAGTAAAGACTGCTTGAATTAGTGGCTGAGGCATCTTCTTTTCTCTAATATCCTTTTCTATCTTTTCTAATTCCTTTTTATCACTAGATATTACCACAGCATTACCTTTCAAAACAATTTGTACAACAGGTGGTATTGAAGAGATTGTGAATGTAAAGGGGACTATTAATTGATTATCTCTCCTAAAGGGGTTACCCGAAGGTATAGCTAGGTTTACATTGAATTGTAGCTTGGGTGGAAGAGTTTCCGATAATTTTTCCGCATTAATACTTGTTAATTGAATAGTAATTGTGAACAACTCGCTTTACACCTAAATTGCTTAATTTAATATTATTTTACAGGATATTATTATTATCTGGTATAGGTGTTTATTAATTAAAAGTAGATGTGAGTAGTGTGGCGAAAGTATTAAAGGGTCTATTTTTAAAACACTATTATGAAATGGTGGGTTAATATGAATAAGCAAAATAAAGAAATAAGATCCATAAGAGACATACCAGGTGTAGGCTCAACTATAGCTGATAAACTAGAAGCAGCAGGATACACTACTCCATGGGCAATTGTAGTGAGTAGAGCCGAGGAACTCGCCGAGAAAGCAGGAATACCTCTACATACCGCTGAGAGAATAATTGCTAATGCTAGAAAATTATTAGGGATAAGATTCAAGACAGCGAAAGAAGTAAAACTAGAGAGATTAAGCGTTAGAAAAATAACTACTGGAAGCAAGAACTTAGATGACCTATTAGGAGGAGGCATCGAGACCAAGACAATAACAGAGTTCTACGGAGAATATGGTACAGGAAAAACCCAGATATGCCATCAGCTAAGCGTCAACGTACAATTACCTCCTGAAAGAGGAGGATTAAACGGCAAAGCCGTATATATCGATACTGAAGGAACCTTTAGATGGGAAAGAATAGAAGCAATGGCTAGAGGAATGAACTTAGATCCAGACGAAGTTATGGAGAACATATTTTATCAGAGAGCATATAACAGCGATCACCAAATGGCTATTGTCGAAGAACTATTCTCCTTCGTACCGGAGAACAATGTAAAACTAGTAATAATAGATTCGGTAACAAGTCATTTCAGAGCAGAATACCCAGGAAGAGAAAACCTAGCTATGAGGCAGCAAAAATTGAACAAGCACCTACACCAATTAGTAAGACTTGCAGAAGCATACAATATAGCCGTAGTCGTGACAAACCAAGTAATGGCTAGGCCAGACGTATTCTATGGAGATCCAACACAAGCTGTTGGAGGACATGTACTAGCACATACTCCAGGAGTAAGAGTTCAGTTAAGAAGAGCTAAAGGAAACAAGAGAATAGCAAGAGTAGTAGATGCACCACACCTCCCAGAAGGAGAAGCCGTATTCTTAATAACAGATGAAGGCATAAGAGATCCTGAGGAGTAAACAGTTTTTTACTAGTAGATAATATGTGTAAACAAGAATAAAACAGGATAATCACCAAGAACTAAGAGAAGCAAATAACCAAACAATAAAGCAACAATATATGGAATGCCATAAGTAACCCATATAATCTGCTCAGGATCCACAATACCTTTATCAATAAGTTCTTTTAACTTATTTTGATGAATTCTGTACTCTTCCTCTTCAACACTAAATGACAACCTATAAGAAACCTCTACTCCCTCATTACTCGGCTTAAAAACAGTTAGTGGATAATAATGTTTGGATTCAAGAAAATCCTTAATACGCATAGGCTTACCAATAAAAAGTAATAATATTTTCTTATAAATTCCAAGATTCTTGGGCAAGTACTTCTTCCATGCAAGACCAAAAACTAATCCCTTAAGAAGCGTCAATATAACTAACATGGCAGTAGAATAGAGTACCATTACAAGTATAGGAGGTATATGAATAAGCATAGAATTCTCATAGAAGACAACATACTTATAAATACTACCTAGAGGAAATAGAAAAGATAAACCAAGAACAACATAGAAGTCAGCTTCACCAATATAATCGAGTTTATAAAGTACAAAAAACAGTCCTGGAACAATTACTAGTGACATAATAATATATATTAATATAAACTGCAAGGGATAATTAGTATTACAAATCAATAAAGAGAAAATAAATAATAATATACAACCACCAAGAAATCCCCATACATATTTATCTGGTATCTCCCTATACCTTAGATCATATATTGAGAATACAAGCAAAGATACTAACCCATAAATAATCTTAACGTACATCAATAAATCACTAACATTGGTGAAGACCATTATGACCCCACCCAAAAACACGTATGTAGACATTAATATAAAAACACGGAACTTGAAAAACCTGCTCAAGAAAATAAAACCGTGGACTGAGGAAAATAAATTCATTTATAAATTAAAGGAAAAGAACAACCTTGTAAAACTAATAGTTATCGGTAAACAGAGAATCGTAGAATTATATAAGGTAAAGAAAGATAAGCTAAGCGATCTCACGTATAAACAGAAGGAGCTAATAGTCGAGCATGCTAGTAGAAAAGTACTCCATATATACTGGGATGGAGAATACTATAGATTAAAATTACTCCCGAACCCCTTAACAATCAAAATAGTAGTGGATAGAACAAATGATCCATGATGGTGATTTAATGTTTAAAATACTTTGGAACCCTTGGAGATACGAATACATAAAAACAACCACTAAACCCAACAAAACATGTATATTCTGCGAACTAGTAAAGCGGAAAGACGAAGAAGCATATATTCTCCACAGGGGCAAGTACTCATATGTTGTACTAAACGCTTATCCCTACAACAGTGGGCACCTAATGATTGTCCCATATAAACATGTAGGTACAATTGAAGAACTAGACCAAGAAACAATTATTGAAATGATGAATTTCGTTAAGAAATCCATAAGGGTGCTCAGAGAAGCCTTTACACCAGACGGGTTCAATATAGGCATAAATATTGGAAGAGCAGCTGGTGCAGGCATCCCAGGACACGTACACATACATGTTGTTCCGAGATGGGTAGGAGACTCTAATTTCATGGCAATAATAGCATCAACAAAAACGCTCCCAATAAGCCTAGATGAGACATACACGATATTAAGGGAGAAATGGAAACAAATTAATGGTGAAGAAGCCCTCGATCACTGATTAGTGATGAAGGCAGGGTTTGACTGATACTCCTTGCTCGACAAGGGTGGAAACATGCTTAGCAAGACACACTTCAAAATACTTGAATCATA
>JAMOPC010000458.1 GCA_027064845.1 Desulfurococcales archaeon
CAAAGGACCCAAAGGCACATACGAGATAACCACATAGTAATAACGCATAAAGAGGAAAGCAACATAAGCAATATATACTAATGAACCCATAGACAAAGACATAACAATGACAAAAACAACCACAAACCAATAAAGATAAATGAAAAAGTTAAAAAAACACTTAAGTTTGTCTAATAACAAGACTCAATTTACCTTAACGTAGCTTTGTAAACCAGTTATGAAGCGTGTACCATCCAGGCTTTTTAGTGAAATCCTCTCTTAAAACACCCCATCCACTATAAATTCCCTCTACCGATCCCGGTTCATCCCACAACATATACCATGAAAGAAATTCTATATCATGATCATTACTTCTTTTCATGATAGCTTTAAAAGCTTCATTAATATATGTTACTTGGTTTTCCTCACTATGATTAACTCCGCTTGTAGGATACCCTGTCTCCATAATTGCTGATCTTTTATCATATTTATCGGCTATATTGATTAATTCATCTAATTTGCTCCAGTCACTAAATGGGGCATTAAAATCCCATGTTCCAGGATAATGATCGATTGCTACTATCCCAATAGTATCCGCTGGAAGATTCTTGAGCGTTTCTAGCCAGTTTTTAAGGTTTATATCCCACTTTTCCAAGTCAGCAAAAACATTTACTATACCTATATGATCCGTCGGATCTTCATAAAGTCCTTGACTAAGCCAATAAATAAATATGGCATCCCATTCACGAGGAATCAGATCTATAAAATGATTTAATTCATTAGCTAGTTGATAGTAATCTATATCTTGTCCAAAGCTACTGGCAACTGTTTTCGAATATTTATAGGCCTTCTGCATAAGATCCTCCATAATATGATAACATCCACACGGATCCCAAGTACTAAGTATTTTATCCGGATCCTCCATAGTTTTTATTTTTTCAAAAACTGTCTTTCGACTCTTATAGATATTCTTGAGTCTATCATAATTCAATTTATTATACAAAGTTGGATAATTCTCTTTTATTAGTGTAGTATTTTCTATGAAATTATCAATGTTAATATGTTTAAGTGATTCTACATATGAACGCTTTATCTTCTCCTCTAGCTCATTTGGAACGCTATGATATGATGCCCTAATTTCCTTTGATACTTTCTCAGTAAGTGGTCCTGGAGAACATGTTTCTAAGCAGAGAAAATACTTATCAACTTGCATGACTACCCAGTCTGGATAACGGTATATAAAACTCCCATATCCTGTTCCTAGTATTGCTATTATTTCTAGATCTTTGCTTCTAAGTTTTCCTATTATTTCTCCCCACTTGATCAAGTTATCAAGGCTTATCTTTCCTGGTTCTGGCATTATCTCATTCCACCATATATCGAGCCTCACATATTCGGCACCGAGTTCTTTGGCCTTATTCGCGATCTTCTCTACAAAATCAAGTTTATTCTTAACACTAAGATGAGTACAAACAACTGGACGAGGCTTCAAGAATACATCCTCCCACTACAAGAACAATTAATATAGATCAATCTATGGAGTTAACAATTATTAACAATAAACTTAATAATACAAACGATCAAGCTTAAGAAAAGCTTAAAAAGAAATAAGAAACAAAAAGCTATCCAATACATTTTAATCTTAAAAATACTAGCATAGATACAAAAAATGTTATCAGTAGAAATTTTTGAATACTTCTATAAATACAGAATATATAGGTCATTTTATAAAATGAGATGGCAGCATGGCGTTTGCATATAAATAAATATTTTTATCCAACCATGATTGTTCAAACAATAGATGACGCCACAGATATAACTATTAAACGCTTCATAGCAACACATAACAACTGCCTGCACGAAATAGCAGGAAACGACGCCAAAAATATTACATATTCTTCCAAAGAATAAAGATCAAATAAAACAAATACTAGGCGAAATATCTATCTAAAGGGCCTCTTTTTGTTATTTTCAAGAACAAAGATTTGAGTTCTCCATAACTTCTAGGCAGGTTTGCTCCAAGATATTTTATCACATACCTTTCTAGCCATGATGAGGCGTTTGGCGCTTTTGAAGCAAAAACAAGATGATACAATATCCTCTTACCACGATACTCTACGGGAACCACATATACGGCTTTAAACCCATGCTTTCTCAATAAATAATCGTATATCTTAACTATACTATCCTGTGATAAATAAGAGTCAGCAGGCGGATCTTCCATTAAATAATATTTACACAACTCCACTTGTTCGCCTATATCTTCACACGTATCTCCAAAGAGCATTTTAACATACTTTTTATAACGATAGAAATTACCTGGATCCTTCAATAACGATGCAAAAGCCCTTACAAGCTCACCAGACATTACATTCAAAACAATATCAATACCCTTAGAAACACTAATTATCCTAGATAAAGCACTATAGACAAGCTGAGTATTAAGACTGCCGAAAGGATCCACAAATAAAAGCAACAATGTACTCTTCTTAACATTACTAATCTCATCGGCCAGCCTAGGTAAATAATAGTTTGAATCACTACATCTCACATCAATATCTCTATTAGGCGCTATTTGCTTCACAATATGATGTAGGATCCTACACGTTATATAGTCCTTCTCTATGAAAACATATTTTGTAAAACCACTTCTGACCTTCTTAAACATAGAGTGCCTAGTAGCCACAATCTCAGGCCACACTATCGAGAGAAGCGGAGAACCCAGTACAATCTCGTTATCACCGGGACCAAGCTTAGCCAAGCCGGGACCAGCATGAGTGTCTATGTATATAATGTTCTTAAAATAAGTCATACCAATCTGCAAAAACATGGGCAAGTACATGGCCAAGCTATAGAGCTTCTTCACGCTCCAATACTGCTCTTTATGACCAGGATACTGCCTTTTAAAGAATCTTCTTACCTTCTCAGCATCCCTTCCAAGGAAACCCATTATTTCTAAAGCCTTCTTATGCATCTCTGATAGATATTGTTCGAACTTCCTCAGATCCCTAACTGTAATTTTACCCTTACTCAACCCTCTGCACCACCAGCATATTTACCTAGCCCCTCATACCATGCAGGCCTTATAGTCTTCTTAACCACCAACGTAAACTCACTAAGCCTCTTGATCAATTCCTGTGTTTTCTTCAGAGGAGGCTCGGGAAGTTTCCAGTTATAGTTATCGTATCCAACATAGACCATGAACGGCCCTATATCCTTAATCCACTGAACGAACACGTCAAGATCAAAATCGAGAATAGGCTCAATAGATACAAACTTCAATGGCCAATCAAGCTCCTTCATAGCACGATACCTTATACTAGGCAACGGAGCCTGAGAAATCTTATGCTCAGTATATAGATCATCCTTGTTAGTCTCAATAGTAGCCCCCAATATAGCGTTTCCAGGCATAATGCTCAAAAAATCCTTATACCTAACCGGGTTCTTAGTCAAAAACAAAAAATACGTATCAGGAAACCTCGCTATATGATTAATAACCCTAATCACCCACTCATCCTTAACCCCAGGACTAAATATATCCCCCATATCACTAACAAAAACAACACCACCCTTGAAGCTCTTCTTCAACTCCTCCTCATTGAAACGAGGCTTAAAACCATCACGATACCTCTTAGTATTCTTAAGCTTAGTTAACGCAAGCTGTCTAGCCCAACAATACCTGCAAAAATGCATACAACCAGTAATAGGGTTCCAAGTCTCACCAACAATATTAAACATCTTCGATCCTTTCTTAGAATTAAGAATAGTAGCAAAAAACTGCCTAAGAACACTCATAGACGCCACATATCGTCTCAGCTCCATAAACTCAGACTCAGTCACAATATAAACACTCTGTCCAAGCAACTCCTTAGGAACACTAACCCTAGCCCTAACACACAAACCATTCCTCCTACCACCACAACCAACCCTACGCAATCCTCTCCTCAAAATAGACTCTAAAACCTCTAACACACCATCCCACATAACAAAAACCCCACATACACACTAATAGCCCCCCAATATAAAGAGTTGCCCCACAACCAACCCGGTAGCCCCACTCATTGAAAGGGGGCACCAAGCTTCTCGAGAGGGGCTTCGCGGGGGACCGCGTGACAGGTATAAATTTAGGGGAACCGGGGGGTTTACTTCCAACTACTCGGCCATGAAAGGGGTCCACGGACCCCTCCCAAGAAACTGGGTGCCCCCTTAAGAGAAGAGGTGTCCTCTTTAAGGGAGTGGTACCTCCAGAGTATTGTTGGTGCCCTTAGATCCACTAATATAATGTTCCTCGAAAAATACATGTCAGGTTCTGGGTCAGAACCTACTAATAAAAAGCTAGATAATGGTTATGTAAGACATTTCTAAAATAGATTAATTATGAATAGGCCGCGGAGTGGCCCCCACGGTGAAGGAGGGATGAGCCGTGGGCTCTTTGCCGTGACGCGGCCCAAACCATGCATATACATTTACATTCATATATAAAGTCATATAAAGAAGCGAACTTCATGCTCTTTCTAGGAGGATACTATTTAATAATTACTTTTACGGTAACAGTTACAGTAAATATAGATAAACTAGAACAAAAGTTTATCTAGCAAATATTCCAATTACATCTAGCCGCCGATAGTGCGGCTACAGGCGAAGAAGGGATGAACTGTGGCGCCAGCCGTGAAGCGGCTATTCTTCTACACAGTAGGTTAGAGCAAGTTCCACGCCCTCTCTTGTAAGTCCAAATGATTTTCTTCCTTTACCATGTGGCTTCTCGTATATTAGGCCTTTTGCTATAAGTTTTCTGATAATTTTCTTTATTTTTCCTCTATCATGTCTCGGTACCTTAGATTCAATGGCTTCTAATGGAACATGGCACCAAGTGGAACCATCACATAATAGATAGATAATGCATAGAACCTTAATCGCGTCTTTCTTGGAAATCTTTACCACGCTGTTACACCTACTTCATATGATTGTTTAAGGGTATTTATAAAGTTTACACTAAACTTTATTGTTATCCGTAATATATATAAGCTAGTGTATACTAAATAATTTACAGATTTTGCACAGAATACGACCATAATTTGTGTAAAATCTGGACAAAAAACTGTACAAAATTCATCAGAAGGTGTTATGTTTATGCCTGAGAACTCCGAAGTTATTCTTGCTGGTAGAAAATATATTGTTCTAGAAATTTCTGTGAAGCCTAAAAAAGCACGTGTTAAGGAAAGAGAGTATATTCAACACTACATAAATTTACCGAAATGGCTCGCAACAAAACTCTATGAAATGGCAGGAGAAGATTTAGATGTTGAGTTACCAGTAGTAATGTTAATATCACCAGCAGAATGGTACCATGGAATACTCTGGGAAGAAATGCCAGAAAGAGCATGGAAAACAATTCCAGAAAAAGCAAAAAAAGAACTAGAAGCTCTAGGGCTATCCCGCGAACCACGCAAACCAGTATACATAGTAGCCACAGAAGAAGAGCTCAAAGAACTAGGCCTGGATCCCAATAAACCAATAACACTAAAGGAGCTAAAGAAAAAAATCCTAGAAAAACACAAAAAGAAACCCATAACCGTCTCCCAGCCCACATAAATAAAGAGGGGACGGGATAATGCCTATACAACCTACTCTAGAAGAATTACAGAAAGCAAAACCATTACCCCACTTTTTAGAGGAATGGGATCCTGATCCTGAGGTTTTTGCTTGGATTATAAACAATATTGACTCATGGAAGCCTAGAAGACCTGAAGGACTTAAGGGTGGATGGCTTCAGAACCCAATAAAGTACAAGGATGACTTAGAATATACGGCGATACTGAAAACGAATGATGGAAAAATATATCTTACAGATGGGACAGCTTATTCAATGATCTATGAAGCTGATGGAACAAAAACTGCCGAGGAAATAGTCGAAATGCTTATACAAGAATTCCTAGAAGTGGCTAAGAAAGAAGACCCAGAAAACCCAATCCTACAAGCCTTCAAAAAAGGAGAAACAAACGACTACACAGACGGAATATTCTATATGCACTACAGACACTTAGCCATGTTGAAAAAAGAAGGATTGTTATTATAATTACCAGCCCAAATCACCTCTCTTACCGACCTGGCTACTATTAATACCTGAATAAATCCTCTTCACAACAGGTACTGTCTTCCTAAACAACACGGCTCCTTTCTCTTTTATCCATTTTCCTGCTTTGTATGTTATTTCTACTGCTTTCTTGACCTCGTGTTCCTTGGGTAGTCTTCCGGGGATCCATATTCCGGTTTCCCTATAGAATGTTTCCCTAAACGTGTTGGCTGCTTTTCTTAGGTTGTTTATCCATCTTCCAGCGGTGTATCGTAGTGCGTAGTATGCTATTTTTTCTTTTTTGTTGAGTTCCCATTCTGGTTGTTTACCAGTGATTGCTGCTTTGGTTATGTGGTAAGCCATTGATAGGCGTGGGTGTTTTACTTCTCTTATCACTGGTTTAGCAGTGGTAGTTGCTGTTCCTACTAATCTCTGTTTCATGAGTTGTGTGGCTAGGGGGTTTCTCAGGGTTGTTGTTCCTACAACTGGTGCTAGGTACCCAACACTTGATGCAACCGCTCCACTAGTTCCAGCTACTCCCCCGGCTCCAGTGCTTGCAACTGCTCCTGCTGCTAGGGCTATGGGTGTTGCTTGCTCCGCCATTTTTGAGGGGAATATCATGGGTGGGACTCCTAGGCCGTAGCGCAGCATATATCTTACCGAGGGGAAGAAGTGTCCTCCGAGGGCCCCGCCGATGTGTTGTAGTATCATTGGTCCGATTATGAGGTATACTATCGGCATTATCAATGCGAACACTATGCTTCCCAGATTACCGGCCCCTAGGCTTAGGCTACTGCTGACCTCGGCTATTAGGCGTGAAAACACTGCGGATACAAGGGTGAATACGAATAGACCAGCCAATATACTAGCAACGGTGCTAACGAGGCCCCGGAGAGACGGTATAAGCCATATCACAGCAAGTAAGGGTATACACGCAACAAGAG
>JAMOPC010000459.1 GCA_027064845.1 Desulfurococcales archaeon
ACTGCTTCGTCCACATAGGGATCGGGGTGAATATCTATGTTTTTCTCTCTAAGCCTCTCTAGTAACTCCTCCCTTGTTATTTTCATAGTATTTACTCTTAGATACAATCTCTTAGAGGGAAGAAGTATTTGTTTCAGTACTTCCGAGGTTAAGCTACCATATACCTTACTTAGTGAACTATATACTTTGGCATCAATTACCATTTTTCTCAGCCTTAATGCATACAAATCCTGCTTCCGGGATCTTTGCATGTATTGGTTGCTCTATATGTGGGGGTTTTCTAGGATCATATAGTAGTGTTGAACAATAGGATTTAATGGAAAATCCTGAGTCTATAAGCATTTGCTCTAATTCCTTAAGAGTGTAGAAGCGTGCATATTTATAGAAAATGCTTTTACCCATAATGCTTTGCTCTATATAGTATTTTCCCCACAAGCTATTCTTTGGAACAATACATGTTATTAATGAGCCGTTTTTCTTCAGAACTCTATGTGCTTCTCTAAGTACAAGTAGTGGGTTTTTAACAAAACATAGAGTAACAATGAGAAGAGCAGTATCAAAGTATTCATCGATAAGTGGTAGTTCTTCGCCATACGTATTAATTGATAAGAATCCTCTCGTAGAAGCGTGTTCAAGCATTCTAGGAGAAGGATCTATCCCAACCATTGTCTTTGATAAATTCCTAGTTAAATATCCTGTTCCAACACCTATGTCTATTACTTTACCGTAGGGACCCATAGATCTTATACATAGTGCTTCGGAAACAGCAATATTATGATTACGAACATACCATTCATCATATTTTTTAACATGTTTATCAAATAATTCAATAACATCATATTTATTGGACAATTATCCTCATCTCATAAACAATACTTGTAACAAATCCCTTCATGCTGTGTTAGTGAAAGATATCCTTATAAGAATTAAAATATATTTGAAAAATATAGAATAATATAGTCTAATTGATCACTGTATATATGATATAATTTTCTAGGGTGAGAATAATGGTTTCATCTACCAGAGTATCAGATGACGAACTACAAAAAGCACTTACAGAGAAGCATGAAAAGAAAGAAGTTGACGAAAAACAGAAATGGGTTCAAAAGATGATTAGGAGTGCAAAACATCATCATAAGATTTGTCCGTACTATGATAAGAAGACAGGAATGTGCTTCTTAACACTAGGCGAGAAATGTGATAGAGACGGTAGATATGATAACTGTCCAGTATTCAGAGAATTTCTCGAAAAGAAGTATGAAGAGTATAAGTCTAAGGGATTGCCTCTCCCAGTAGATTTCGCAGACATAACTATTACTCCTTTCTAGGAAGTAGATAAGCTAGGCTGGTAATGCTGTATGAGTGAAGAAGTGAAACAAGAGAATAGCAGCAAAGAATATAGGATAAAGGATCTTGACAAGATATGGATAGAGTATGATAGACAGAACGATATCTTGTACATTAATTTCGGTTATGATATTGAAGATGCTGATGAGGAATTCTTAAGTGGTGACGGAGACATAGTTATCAGGATCAAGGAAGGCAGAGTAGTCTCTATGATGATCATGAACTTTAGCGAGAAAGCAAATATAATTGTTTATTAGAAACCTCTGTATACATAGTGTGTCATAATTTTTTGCATTTGTGCTTCATCTACAATATTTTTAACTATTCTCAAACCTTGTTCCTTCTCTTTAGCCAATATGTCTAGAAACATTGTTTCAGAAAATAATGTTACATACACAACGAGTTTATCGCTCATAAATACATGGATATTGTCTGAGACCTCTACATGTTTGCCAACATTTTCTAGGATACTGAGTAATTTACTTATTTCAATATCTTTGAGTTCAACCATAAAGTGATGGATTTCCAAATCTATCACTCATTCTCTTTGCTTATTAGCCAAAGTATTCGTTTATTACTTCTTCTAATTCTCGTTGCTTAGTAATAATTACTTTTACACCGTTTTCTTCGATCATAAATTTTGTTTCTTCATCCATTCCTCCAGAGATAAGTAGTGTTGGATCATGTTCGTCGAAGAGTTCTTCGAGGATCCAGAATCCCTTGTTATATGGGTTGCCTAGTTCACCTACTATTTCATGTTTATCGCTGTCATATACAATTATTTTTTCAGACTCATTTATTGGTTTCACTATTTTCTTTTCATTAACTGTTATGAATACTATATTATTTGTCAAATTATATACACCTGCACATAGTTAATTTAATCGAGGTTATTATATCTATTATCCCAGGGTTTGTCATGTTGAATTGTAACGAATATGAAATCGACTTGGAAAGAGCAGTGTATTTGAGTAAATTATTGAGAGAGGTTGCTGACCTAATAGATCTCTTAGAAGAAAATGATCCTCAATACTTGGCTGTGAGAACTATTATTCGACGTATTGGTGCAGGATTAGGGGTAGTAGCTGTGCTTGGTAATGCTGTTATTAGTTATCAGTTAACGAGTAGAGGAGAAATATATTGGAGCATGTTCAGTAAATGGATCGCGGAGAAATTACCTAAAAGTATTGAGGAGCTTAAGGAGGTTCATAAAGAGTTCTTGTTAAAGACTAGGTATAATGTTTACTCGCTTAAATACAAGCTTAGGAGACTAGAGAAGTTCTATGGAAGCACTCTGGCAAAAGAGCTCGTCGTAGATCCTTTCAAGTATTGTCTTTGTATCAATTTACTTGTACATAGATTGTCTAAGCTTTTCCAAGCGGATACTAGTTCTAAGACAATGGTATTTGCTGGTAAAATGTACTACTACACTTGTAGATCGGAAGGAAAAACTGTGGAAGGAGACATTGATCTCCCTGTTGATAGAAGGAATTCTTTACTCACCATAACTAGTTGCATTATTAAGACTTGTGCTAAAGATATCAAAAAATGTGTTGAAGACTTAATGAAGCCTAGTTGTAGAAGCATAGTTATTAATGTATGGAAAAGGATTTCTAAAACATCGGGTATTCCCATTTATAGACTTGATTCTCTAACATGGCTCATTACTGGAATACTTAAAACCAATAACTATGACCCTATACAATCATACGAATACATATGTAGGGAGATCGGATATTGTAAAGAAAAATTAAAAGAATTACTCTTTGCTCTTACAAGCTGTGCTAATGATAAGAATTAAGAGAGGTTTCCTATTATTTAGCGAAGTGATTATTTTTACATAATTGAGATAATGATACATAGGGTTGTCAAATGTTCTATGATCTTAGTCATGCACAAGTTGTTAATAAGGACGATAATAAAAGAATTGCAGTGATCCCGTTCGGTAGTATGGAGTATCATGGCGAGACTCTCCCATTATTAACTGATACATTAATTGCTGAAAACATATCTAGGAAATGCCTTGCTAAATACGCTGAGATAACTGGTGTCTCAATATACTTATACCCTGGTATATATTTGGGTTTCTCGCATGAATGGTTAAGATACGCTGGAACTATTAGTTTAGAACCACATATTTACCTAGGAATGATCGAGTCTGTGGTGAAGAGTATTGATGAGAATATAGATCCTCATGGATACTTATTTGTTAATGGACATGGAGGGAATTATTCCTTACTCGAAGTATTTGCTAGGAAGTACTATTTTTCCTTGAAGAAGCCAGTCTTGATAATTGATTTGTGGAGAATAGCTAGTCATTATGGTCTTCGTTACTGCCACGCTTGTAGAGAAGAAATTATGCTTTATAATTATCTTGTTGGGGAAAAGACTGACAAAGCAAGTAATGATATTGTTGTGGATAGTGGTTCGGAGAATGATTGTCTAAGGGGCTATTATAAAGACATGGATATAGGGGGCAGGGGATCTCTTAGTATTAGTATAGAAGAATATGTATGTAGGGTTTGCGAAATAATCGATTCTGCGATAAAACATATTATTGATCAAGGCTAAACTATTGTAGGGAGGTGCATGAATTTTTGAAACAACAACTAGGTGTAAAGGGATATAATATAGTTACTAGAGTCACCCGTGACCCCTTCAAATTGATGAGTAGGCGTGGATACAAGTGGTTTGGCGTTATCCCCGTAGAGATAAAGGGCGAAGAAGTCTTCTTATGGACTACAGGTGTTATTGCTCAATGGTTTGATACAGGGGAGAGAGTTAGGGTTGTCTTAAAAGATGAGCCCAAGAATATAGGTGGTGCTTGGATTCTTGGACCAAATGATTATGAGTTATACCGTATCTATAATGGTGAAGAGATCCCCGTTTGGCCTGTGTGGATGAAGGAATATACTTTGGAGAGAAAAGATCCTTTAAACACTAAGAAAGTCTATGAGTACCGTGTTAGAGCTCGTGAAGCTGTTAGTGAAGACGACTATATGGAAATTGTTAATCTAGAACAACATCATTATGCTAGTAAGGAAGAAATCGTTGCTATTTGGAGATGCCCTATCTGTGGATACTACATGGAGTCAAATATTCAGCCTAAGTGCCCGAAGCATGGAATCCCCATGAAGCTACAAGAAATACGTGGTAGTATTCCCAGTAGTAGGTTCTTAATACTAGAACTGATAAGTAGGAAAGAATTCGAGCCACGGATAGTGGCTTATGTTAGAATAGATACACCAATACCATTAATGAATAGAAGACTACCTAATGGTAAAGTTGAGAAAATGATTAGAGAGAAAGTATTTCCCAAAGACTGGTTCCACCCAACTTTCTGGCCAACAGCTATAGCTGAGAGAAGAAGCATTATATCGAGATACAAGGATCTGAAGAGCGTCTATGGTAGAAGGCTTGCAAGAGCAATTGTCGGAGAAGAAGTCAGTGATCGTGCATTAAAAATAGCGAACTCTGCTGCAGCAAGAATTGCTAGAGTAGTTGTTCACCCTGATTACAGAGGTGATGGTCTGGGCGTATTATCTGTTAAAGCCGCTATTGAATGGATACGGGAGAGAAGAATACCTGAAATGAAGAGGAAGAAACACATAGTTGAAACGATCGCTATGATGGCTAAGTATAACCCGTTCTTCGAGAAAGCAGGTTTTTACTACATGTGGGATACGGGTAGTGGTAGGCCAGTACTGATGTATCCGTTAACAAAGGAAGCCGAGGAAAGAATCAGAGAGTTCTTGGAAAGAGACCCGTACGCGAGGATGCATAAGGGTAAACTATATAGATCAAGGTATGGACAAGTAGAAAAGCTTTCAGCACCGATAATTATCAAGAACTTGACAAAGATCTATACTAGTACACTTGATGTTAAGAGAATGCCGCCAAAACTAAGAGAAGTCTTGCTTGCCTTCGGTGTTGAGAGAAGAATTGTTGAAAAATACGTGTTGAGGAACGTGAACATAGTCATTGAGCCTGGTGAAGTAGTAGTTGTTGTAGGTGCTAGCGGTGCTGGTAAAACAACTTTTCTCAGAATGATCATTGGAGCAGCTGATCCAGAGCTTAGAAAACTTCCACACTATAAACCTAATGAAGGAGAAGTAATTATTCCACCAAATGTGAAGTTAAAAGCACTCTTGCCCGGCGAGCTTGAACCAGTATTTGGTTCTGAGACATTGTTAGAGCATGTTAACATGAAGGTTAATGACCCAGCAACAGCTGTAGAGATCTTGAATATGGTCGGGCTTAGTGACGCAGTATTCTATAGAGCGAGGTTCAACGAGTTATCTACAGGTCAGAAAGAGAGAGCTAAACTAGCTAGTCTACTAGCAGATAAGCCTAACCTTCTAGTCATTGATGAGTTCACGGCTCATCTCGACTCATTAACTGCTCAGAGAGTTGCTAGGAAAATCGGTAGCTTGGCGAGGAAGGCTGGTATAACGCTTATTGTTGCTACTAATAGGAGCGAGATCATAGAAACACTCAATCCTGACAAGATAATATACATAGGCTACGGAACAGCCACGATCGCAAAATAAGTTTTGGAAAACAGCTTCTTCTCTACAAATATTCATGTGTTTTTAACAAGTTATTAGAGGGGTATTTTCTGAATTATTATTGGTGGCTATGTTGAGGAAGAGGCTTATACTAGCGACTACAAGTGCTAGAAGAATAGAGTTGTTGAAGAGACTCGGCATTGAATTTGATGTTGTAGAACCCATCGTAAATGAAAGAATGTATAATGACCCAGTGAAAACTGTTGTTGAAAATGCTCGTAGAAAAGCAGAGTATGCTCTAAGCATTGTTCCGAGAAATAGCGTTGTTGTAGGAATAGATACTATCATATATAGTCCAGATATAGGTGTCGTTGGTAAACCATATAGTGTACTCCAGGCTAGAGAAATACTTGTTCTTCTCCGGGGTAAGTGGCACTCTGTTTACTCTGGTGTATTTATTATTGATAAAGAATCGTTAAGGTATCATAGTTTTGTTGAAGAAACCAGAGTTAAGATGAGGAATTATAGCGATGATGAACTTGATTATTACATAATGAGTTTAGAGCCTCTGGGAAAGGCAGGTGCTTACGCTATACAAGGTTTAGGAGCCTTATTGATCGAGACTATTGTTGGCGACTACTATAATATTGTGGGGCTTCCGCTTACCAAGCTCTATCTAGCGCTGAAAAAATATTTTGGAATAGACTTGTTGGAAGAAGGTGCACGTAGGTATGCGCTTGGAAAAAATAGACTTATACGAGGTCTTCCTGCTAAGACCTGATGCATTTAGTGTATGGAACGACCCAGATGTTTCCGAGAGATTATCTTGGTATCGAAGCGTTATGACTAATGAGAAACCAGCAAAATTCCTCATAGCTAAACGTATCGAGTCACCAATTAATCCATATGAAGTAGATGATTATGATTACTTATGGGAAATACATGATAAGTTATCTGAGGAGTTCAAGACTATATGGAAAAAAATCAAGGAAGGGAAATTATCGCTTGAGGAAATCCCTGTGCCTAAACATAGTTTTCTAGATATCAAGATCGTTTTGGCGAAGAAGAATTTGGAGAAATGCAGATTATGTGAATGGAGATGCGGTGCGGAAAGAATT
>JAMOPC010000460.1 GCA_027064845.1 Desulfurococcales archaeon
AAATTAACATTAGCGATATAGTAAATGAAGCACGTTCTAGAGGTATTAATGATGAAACAGAGATCTATAGATCAATACATGAGTTAGAGATTCATGGTATAATCTTGACATCAGTTAGGGTAAAGTAATAGGATGTTTTCTTCATATAATTAAAATAGAATATTAGAGGAGGTTGTTAACCATCGGAGGACTTCACACAAGTAAGAACCTTGTAGGTATAGTTTTAAGTGGAAGTTCTAGTGATAAAGTATATATACAATTAACTGAAAAAGGAGAAGAAAAAGTACATGAAGGTATGTTGCTCCTAATACATGGTTTACGACGGGAGTATTTGATCCGTGTGGATAATATCTATCCGCGTTCTACATTATATTCGCCGCAATCTCCTCTAGTCATGGCACAAAAGAAAGGTATGGCTCTTAATATAATTGATAAAATGGATAATAGGTACATGATTGCCGAGGCAGTAGTTTTAGGACAAATTACGGATTATGGATTGCGAGATGTAAATTATCCTCCATTACCCGGAGATCAAGTATATTTGTTTGACCCTGAAAAAGATTTAAAAAGAGTTTTCGGAGTAGAACTTGGAGCTAGAGGTATAGTTTTCATTGGCTCAATACTAGGATATGAGAACATGCCATTGCCTTTGGATATAGAGAATATCACTATGCATTTCGGAATATATGGTGTCACGGGTTCAGGAAAAAGTTATTTTGGAGGAATTCTTCTCGAAAAACTGAGTAATATTCCTGTTTCAAATAATGTTGTTGCAGCATTACCAGCTATAGTTGTTGACGCTAATGGTGATTATTTAGATTATTATTACGAATACGTTGAAGAAGGCTATTTTGGAAAATATAAGAAAGTTAGTAGAATGGTTTTCCCAACGAGTAAACTCATACACGAAAAATATGGACCTATATATCCAAGTGTAGAACCAATACATATAACCCTAGACGAATTTAATTCGCGTGAGATAGCAGAATTAATTATTACATACAAAATGGGTGGAGTATCTCAGACCACTGAATTACAAATAGCAGGATTAACGAGAGCTCTAGATCATGTCTTAGAGGAAAATTATTCAATTACAGAAGTACTCATAAACGAAAATCTATTACACGGAGTCCTAATAGAATCCCTTAAACATCTCAAAGAAGAAAAAGAAATTCATCCGTCCACATATAACGCAATAATATCAGCTGTAAAAAAGTTTGTTTCAGACCTCTACAAGCATTACAAAATATTATCAACTAAACCAACAATAAACAATGAGAGAATCGATAAAATCGTGAACAGACCAGAGCTAGTCATAATAGACTTCACCTCAGAGGGGGCTCCCGGAATACCTTTGATTGTAAAGCAGTTAGTTATAGGATATCTTGCAAAAGCACTGTATAATAGATTTACATATTACAAATTAAGGGGTGAAGAAAAATATCTACTATTAATGATTGAAGAAGCACAAAACTATATTCCAAGTAAGTCCTATCCAATAGGATCATCGATTGCTCGTGAATATCTATCATTGATTGCAACACAGGGGAGAAAGTTTGGTCTATGTCTAGGTCTTATTACACAAAGAGCTAGTTTCGTTGATCCCATTGTAGTATCGATGTTGAATACTCATTTCATATTTCGTATGAGTCCGGAAGATACTTCATATGTAATGAAATTATCTGGCGGTTTACCAGAGGCATTAAAAAGAAGGATAACGAGACTAAGTAGAGGCACAGCAATTGTAATGGGGCAAATGAACAAGTTAGGTCACCCGATAATCATAGAAACTGGAAGACGTACTGTCTCGCATAGAATGGGTAAAACAGATCTTACAGGCTTTCTTGAAAAACTAGCAAAGAGTAAACAGAGTAAATAGTGTCTATACATACTATAGCAGTCTTTTAATAAGAGGGATCTTGGTTGAGCGATAATGAATATGGAAGAAAATTACATGAGTTTTCAAAAACAGAACCAGAGGTTGCAATAGGTCTTATTGAAGAATTGCATAAGAAAAGAGATGAACATTATAAACTATTACTTAAATTGAACGATTTTGGTAAGATAATATATGATAGTCTCAAAGGTAAAAGAAATGTAATTAAAATAATTAAACTCGACGAGAAAAAATATATGAATAAACC
>JAMOPC010000461.1 GCA_027064845.1 Desulfurococcales archaeon
ACAAATATGTTTTTGGAATAGACTTTATGGATAAAAACCACTTAGACATGTTCAAGATAATGGATGAACTCATTCTAGCTATCATTGATGGAAGGTTTGAAGACATAAAGAGTCTTGCAGAGAAATTGTACATTCATACAAGAGATGTTCATTTCAAACAAGAAGTAGAAGTTATGAAGAATACAGCGTATGATAAATATTATCCAGATGATTATAAGAGACATATTGATTGGCATAAGGATTTCCTTGATGCACTTAAAGAACTAAAGAAGAATGCAGAGAAAGAAAAATATGTTGAAGTAATGGAGAATCTACTAATAATATTTGAGACGTATTTCGAGAAATACTTAAAAGATACAGATGCTCGACTCGCTAATTACCTTAAACTAGTTCTTCCAAAGAAATAACTCATCGTATAAGTGATTCGTATGGATAGAGAGCTCAAATATCTGTTAATAGCATTAATCCTGTCTGTCATAATCGCTAGTATAGGTTATCTTATATACAGTTATTTAGGCTACGGAGATAATCCATTTAATTACATTACAAAATACTATGCAGAGCTTCAACCAGGCGGAGTATATATTGAACAAATTAATTACTATGTTGGTGAAAAAGGACATCATATGCTTTATCGTTCATGGAATACACCATTGTTGACTGAAGGAGATGGAGTATATATTGAGCCAAAAACTGTTGTTTGCCCGCAAGGCTTTATACCATACATATATGATCACAATGGAAACTTGATAACCCTTATAGATGTACCAGAGAGTATCAAGGAGAAAATACTCGAAGAGCTAAAAGATGCTAAGGCACATGATGAAGTGGGATGTTATAGCCCAGAAGAAATAAGGATAGGAACATATACTGTGATCTATAAATTCATCCTACATCCTCCTTTAAAGTGTAATCTTACCAATTGTGTTCTCGATTTTAAAGTAGCTGATAAATCAAATCATATCAAATACAATGAGTTTGAATTATCTACTATTGATTCGCAGATAATCTATTATGCTCCAAGAACACTTTACGCACTTATAACTGTTAAAAGCATGGGATCAACCATATATGTGAAAGATCTTCATGAGTTCCAGTCATTGCGTCTACTCATTCTTACTCCAAGGAACTACTTCGAAAAACCAGGAACGGTTGAGAATGTTGATCTAGGGAAATATATTGAGGACTATAAATCGAGTATTGTAAACTCAGAGCTGATGGCTCGTTTTCTCATAAATATCTGGTTATTCATAGTTCTTGGAGTACCAGTAATAGCCATTATTATATACTTAATAATGGGTAGGGAGAGAAAACAACTTATTCAATACATTGATAGAAACATACCACCAAATACAGGAGAGAAGGCATGGGTTGTTAACTTAATATATAATGGTGAACCTGGAGTTTTTACGAAAGAAGTTCTTGCAGCAACTGTTTTCGATCTGGCTTCAAGAGGCATTATTGATATTAAGAGAACATATAGTCCGGGAGGAGAGGATATCATTATTACTATTAATGATGAGAAAGTCGAAAAGGGAGATCTCGATGATTATGAGAGAAGAGTACTAGATACGCTGAGAATGTTTTCCGTTGATGGCAGAACTATTAGTTTGAGAGAATTTGAGAAGAAGCTCAAGGATAGAAAATTCGTTAGAAGCATTAAGCTGAGTGCTCGTGATGTCTTTGATTCAAAACAATATGCTAGTCTCGCAAAGGAAGCTGTGAAAAGCCCTAGGAAGATCCTAGGAGTATTCTTAGGTTTGACTATTGCTTCATGGATACTCTCTATAGTCTTTTTAGGAATTCATGGATTCCTAGAAGACGATATCTATATTGTTAAACTAGTGACTATGGGCTTATTAGCCATTTTTGCATGGATACCATGGCTTATAATACCATCATATGTTCTTGGCAGATGGAACAAAGACTACACTATAAAATACTATACATGGATGAACTTTATCGAGAACATTAAGAAGAGCGGTATCGATAAATACTTATACGAACAAACTGGGAGTACGTGGTTTAAAGTAATAGCCTACCTACTAGCACTTGGTGAATATAAGTTCGTAGACAAAAACCTAGCAAGACTAAACAATGACTTAGCAAAGCTCAGCAGACTATTAGCATATTATCTAGGATCATATTATCCAAGACACTTCTACCCAGGAAGAAGCGGAGCAGGAGGAGGCAGTAGCGGAGGATTCGGAGGAGGCGGAGCAGGAGTAAGATAGAATAGAGAAAAAATTTATCCAACAAACAACACTAAACAAAACATTGGGGGTCAGGGCTCGGGGCGACAGGGCCGCAAGGGCCCGCCCATTGAGGATGACCCCGCAGACGAATTGCACGGCCACAACTTTGTCTTCAATCAAATATTCATTCTAATGGATTATAGAGGAACTTCGTCAATATATTTTTCCAGTCATGTATAGTATTTCGTCTTAGAATATCATATATACATATAATTGTTAATGATAGGAACACTATGTGTAGTAATAGATGCATTTCTTCCTGTTTACCAAATGGTATCAGGATCGTAATGTTTTCGGAGGTTATAGGCCACAATAATGGATTATACTTGTGATGCATAGAATCAATTAAAACATGTATTAATGCTCCTAATTCAATGGATAAAGCGTAAGTTGAAACTCTAATAGATATGTTTCCTACATTAAAGATCCTTAGTATCAGTTTATAGAAAGGAAGCATTATTAAACCAATAATCCATGAAAACAAAAATGCACCTATAATACTATGTAGAACTAATCTAGCATAGTCTACTTCATAGCCGAGAATCATTAGTATAGGTACTTCTATATCAGGTAAAAAACTACCAATAAGCAAACCAGGATAAGAAAGCTTATTCTTAAATGCTTTATAGAGTAAATAAGCTTGAGGAAAATGAAGTATTGTAAACACCATATTATGCACCACAAAATAATTCTTATTCCTCATTTATTAGAAATATATTGTTTGGTGATAAGTGATCATGTATGAGCTCAAATGTAAGGGTTATATAGAATTACCTAAAAACTATGATCTAAACCTTGTTTTATCCGTTTATAATTTTGGGTTCTGGTTCAATGGGACTAGTTGTTTCTTGCAATTGGATAATGAAGGTAATATAGTGGCTTTGATTGATACTTCTGGGAGATACGTTGTTTATTCAAAGGATAAGAGCTTGAAATGTAGTGATCTAGTTAATAGGCTCTCTTATATTCTAGGCTTGAATGAGGATTTATCAAAATTCTATGCATTAGCTGAGAAAGATCCTCTTCTAGGATGCTTTTCTAGGAAATATCGTGGTTGGAGAGTGAGGAGTACTAGTCTTTGGTGGGGACTTGTTATTGGTATTTGTCAGCAGAACGCAAGTTTTAGGCAGGGATGGGGTATGCTGTATAATATTGTAAAACTCTATGGTAGAAAGGCCGTGTTGAATGAAAGAAAATATCCCTTGATTCCTACACCACAAGATGTTCTAGATAACCCAGATTTGTTAATAAGGGCTAGAACTGGTTATAGAAGGGAAACAATACTTAGAGTAGCCCGAGAGATCGAGAGAATAGAGAATAGGATAAAGAAAGAAAGAGATCCGGAAAGAATCGAATTAATTATCAAGTCTATTAAAGGAGTAGGAGCTTACACGGCTAGGCTTGCAATGGTTCTCTCATTAAGGAAATATGAATTACCACCAATTGATAGATGGCTTAAGAAAATAATCTCAACAATATATAATGTAGAGGAGAAAGTGGCTGAGAAGTATTGGATTCGTAAGTGGGGAAGCTACAGTGGATTAGCATCTCTTGCAGTGACGATAGCATTAGATGCTGTCCCATTGAGGAAAGCATTAGAAAGATTAATGAATGGTGAAACATGTCCATTAGAAGATACCCGGATAGTATCTCCCATAAATATGTGGAAACACATGAAATAATTATTATGTCTTAACGATACTACCTAAATCCATGTTCTTACTGAACTTATTTGATCTATGTACATCTGATACATTATCTTTATAAATATTACCGAGAATCCTTGATCTAATACTCCTAAATGGTGAATATTAGATTTGAATACATTATACATAGGTATCATTATAGCGATTATAGCTGTAGGTGTTGGTGCTGGAGTTTTTCTCATGTCTCAAACAAATCAACAATCACAACCAGCTACCACGACAACCCCGACCACTACAACTACATCTCAAACAACAACTAAGACCACTACAACTACACATCAAGGCAGTGGAATGGATATTTCTGGTACATGGGAAGGAACGTTCACAGCATCACGATGGCCTGGCGAAAAGACTGGTAAGTGGAAATGGGTGATTCACAGAGTATCTGGGAACAAGTATGAAGGATACCTCATGACCATGGATGTTTATCCCACGAACGGCTACATAAAGATCGAAGTAACACTAGACGGAAACAAGATCACCGTAGGCACTGTTGGCGGAGAATTCGCAGCAGCCGTCTTCTCCGGAACAGTGACAGGTGATGGAAACAATGCACAAGGAACATGGAAATTCACTAATGGACAAGACTCGGGGCAATGGTCTGGTAGAAGAGTCTCAATGAGTACAAGCCTACCAGTAACAACTACCACCGAAGCAGAGACAGAGACTACAACAACTACACACCAATCATCAACCACAACAACGACTTCATCTGGGTCGAGCCAAGTACAAGCATGTGGTATTAGTCTTGAAGGCGACTATGCTGATGCGTGGAAAAACATGTATAGTATATTTGTAGACGTGTTTGGATCAGATAATCTAAAATGCATAATGGGAACAACGACAACCGGACAGTATCAAATATACTTAAATATAACAAGCTATGATCCAGCCAAGCTAAATGAGTACGCCGATAGTATAACTAATGGATTCGTATCTGAAGGATGGACTATCCTTCAAAAGACAACTGATACAGAGGCACTATATTTGCTTATGACAAAAACCTTCGGTAATACAGATGTAACAGCGGTTCTACAAGTACGAATAACTCCAAGTGAAGGAGAAATAGTAGTAGTATTTGGCGGCGGCTCCTAAACTAGCTAATTAGAAATGGATAAATATCATTTTTTATCTTGTCCCAAGAACAATTACTTATTCATTAATCTTTCGTATGATTTCTATGGAAATCCTTTTATGTGATCAATTGATTAAATTTTCTTTTAGGTGGGAATAATTGAATAAGTTCGCATATGTTCTTATAGCTTTGCTCATAATAAGCATTGTTGTCAACATGGCTCCAGTTGTTAGTGATTGGGCACCACGAGGAGGTGAAGCTATTGTTATTTATAGGAATGGTGAGATCAAACCCTCTGATGCCCCCATTAAGTATGTTAATGGCCGATATGTTGTAACGGATAATATTCTAGGCGCAGTTATCTACATATATCGTGATAACACCATACTGGATATCAATGGGCACTTCCTCAAGATCAGCGGTTCTCCACTCTTATATATTGAGAAGGCTCACAATGTTGTTGTAACAAATGGAGTTGTAAAGGGCAAGGGCCTCGCAGCGATTTCTATTGTAGATTCTAGTAATGTATCAATAAACAACATGATATTTGTAGATAATAGTAATATCCAATTCATAGTAGACAATAGCAGGAATGTTGTATTTGAGAATCTAAGCGCTATTGGTGAGTTTGGTCCTTATGGAAACAATGTATTCAAAATAAAGTCTTCTGAAGACATTGTTCTTAAAAACATATACTTACCACTAAACACCGAGGCAAACTATGGAGCTACATTCTCAGAGTCAAGCAATATAAAGATACAGAATGTTACACTAGGACCAGCGACATATGCTCTCGTGTTTGCTAGATCAAAGAATGCTGAAGTCAATGGGTTTAACGCTGGGGATAGCCGTGTAGGTCTAGAACTCTATAAGAGCAAAAACATTACTATAAATGAAATGAGTGGTGGAATGCTCTATGTAATCGACTCAAAAAACATCAGGGTAAATTCGTCCAAATACACATTTATGAAAATGAAAAAAGGAAGAGCAATAACGATCGAGGATACTCTCTTCTCCAATGAACAGTCGTGGAGAGAATCTATTATAGAATCTACTACTGGTCTAACTCTCAAGAATATAGTGTTTAACTATAAAGTATTGGTGAAGGATTCTATAGATACTTATATGTACAATATCTCTACAAGTATAGTCGAATTTGAAGATTCCCAAATGATAAGAGCGGATCATATATACTTCTCATTATGGAAGGAAAACGAAGAAATAGATTACATGTCTCTTACCATAATCAATTCATCAGATATAATCATAAGCAATATCACTTACGGCGTATTAGAAGTAGAACCAAATACCATGACTCAAAGCAGTCTCATCATAAAAGATTCATGCGGAATAACTATTTCCTATTCAGACCTATCCCGTTTCAGAGACTTCCGTATAGAAAACTCGTCTGGAAACACTTTCGTATTAAATATTATGCCAGGACCTCCAGAGATAGACCCACCTAACAAGAAAAACTACTGGAACACTACAGTTGGAAACTATTGGCCCGACTACCAAGGAGTAGATAAAGATGGAGACGGAATAGGAGATACCCCTTACAAGATCAACGATGTAAATATAGATTACCGCCCACTCATGAAGAAAAACATAACATACTATATGAAGTACTTGAAACAAACCACTACATCTCAACCATTAGAAACAACGACAAACCCACCACTACAAAAGACAACTACAACAGCTACACAAGAAACCACAACATCAAAACAAGAAACAACCACCAATAAATCCCCCAGCACAACAGCACCAACCAATATCACTAACATACTACAGAATAAGACAGTAATTATGGCAATAGTAATAGCAATAATAATAGTACTAGTAATAGCCCTACTAGCCAAGAAAAAGTAAGATCCTATACAAGTAGA
>JAMOPC010000462.1 GCA_027064845.1 Desulfurococcales archaeon
AAGATCAAGGAAGGGGAATTATCGCTTGAGGAAATCCCTGTGCCTAAACATAGTTTTCTAGATATCAAGATCGTTTTGGCGAAGAAGAATTTGGAGAAATGCAGATTATGTGAATGGAGATGTGGTGCAGAAAGAATCAAAGGAGTTCCCGGCGTTTGTATGATGGATAAAGAATGCGTTGTGCATACGTATTTTCACCATATGGGCGAAGAAGCACCTCTTGTTCCTAGCGGTACAATATTCTATGGAGGATGTAACTTCAAATGCGTTTTCTGTATCGATGAAGATGACTACATATTAGCAAAAATAAATGATATAATTGATGTCAAAAAGGTGAAAGATCTTGTAGAGCATTTCAGAAATGGTGACAAAGTTGAGGTTCTAACCTTAAGAGGATGGAGAAGAATTAAAGAGATAATTGGTAGAACTAGTAATGTGATCTATGAGATCATTACGAATAGGGGTAAAAAAGTAAGACTAACTCCCGAACATATAGTAATAGTTCGCGATGATAACAATAATCTTGTAGAAAAATATGCAAAAGATATAGCAGTTGGAGATAAGCTTGTAACGCTTCCAATAAATTATGATTCGCAACTAAATATAGATACGATCCTCACTGCCAAGATCGAAACTATCAATCTCATTGAAGAGATCGAGAGGCGCCTGGATATTAAATTAAAAGAAAGAATTAGAGTAAAGAATGTGACCCCTGTTTTAAGAGCATTAAGAAAGAAGTATAACACTACTTACAAAGAATTGATGACTGACGCGGGTGTAGAGAAATTCCACTATGGATGGTTGTATTGTGATTCATATCCGTTCTTAGAATTCATTAAACTATACAAGAAATACAAAGAGATACGTAATAATATATATCGTTATTTAATTTCTATGAAAAAAGGTGTGAAACACTATTTGCCAGCAATAATTAAGTTAGAACCTTGTTTCATGAGATTATTAGGTTATTTTATAGCTAAGGGTAATTATTTAGGAGAAAAGGGTCTAGTATTTACTACGTCCGATAAACTAATGCAGAAGGATATTGTAAATTGTATAAGAACATTGATTACAGGGGCAAATAGCTCGAACCTAATTTATAAATATGGAGACAAAGTATCGCAGATAATAATTTCTAGTAAGCTCCTTTATATCCTATTCAGATATATTCTTGGAATAAATAGAAAATCCTATAAGAAAAATTTTCCATGGATAATTTTCCATGTAAGAAAAGAACTATTAAGGGAATTTCTGTCAGCATATTTAACGGGTGACGGCACCCTAGCTATCGGAGAAAAACGAACATTATGCGTACGTTTCGTAACTACCTCTGAGAAGATAGTGTATCAGTTATCTTATCTTTTAGGGATACATGGAATACAATATAGAATTAGGGAAAGAAGACCCCCCAGAAAGTATTTACTCCCAACAGGCCATAAAAGTAAGAGAAAACAGTATTGGATAGATGTTAATGGTTCCATAAATGTAAGTAGATTAATGGAAATAGCAATGTTCTTCGACGATAGAAAGCAAAATAGGATAATTGATTTCCTATCTTCGGTAAGAAAGGCTAAGATCAGAATAAAAGGAGACGTTGTTAACAAAATCAATATCATTAGGTCGAGAAAAAAAGTATACGATGTAGTCTTAGACTCTAATACAACTGACATGGAGGATCATGTTTTCTTTGCGGGGAATGGTATACTTATACATAATTGTCAAAATTATGATATTAGTCAATTATACCCGCGTGATGGGGTGAAAGTAACCCCTAAGGAATTGGCAGAGATCCAGAAGAAACTAAGGTTGACGGGTGCTCGCAACATTAACCATGTTGGTGGTGAGCCTACTCCTCATATTCCATTCATAATTGAAAGTTTAAAGTACTTAGATGTAAATGTGCCACAGCTATGGAATAGTAACATGTATTTGTCACTTGAATCAATGAAACTGATCAAGGACTTGATCGATATATGGTTACCCGACTTTAAATATGGTAATAATGAGTGTGCATTCAGATACTCTAAGATTAGGAGGTACTGGGAAGTTGTTACAAGGAACTTAAAGATAGCTTATGAGAATGGAGACATGATTATAAGACACCTAGTATTGCCTAATCATATAGAATGTTGTACAAGGAAGATCCTTGAATGGATTGCGAAGAATACTCCCAAAGCATTAGTAAATATAATGGATCAGTATAGGCCTGAACACATAGTAGCATCTCATCCAGAGAAATACCCTGAGATAGCCAGAAGGCTTAAACGAGAGGAAATAGAGAAAGCATATAGTATTGCTGAAGAACTAGGGCTAGTATATAAACCCGTATCATAGTAGTTAAAAATCTAGTGTTTCTAAGCTAAAAGTGGTGAATAAATTGGAGATCCCGGAGAATATTAGTGAGTACTGGTTCCTAGAACATTACAGAGTTATTAAGATTGAAGAGGACGATAAGATCATTTTATCCGTTGACGTATATAGGAGGAAGTGGCCATTCGAAAAAGTAGATGAATCTAAATGTGTTGATGATAACTATTGTCTTCTCTATAAGTTTCTAGACACTAAACAACTAGGAGATCTTGATGGGATCGAAGTTGATAAAATAATTGTTACAGGTATTAAGGCAGGGGATATTTTTGAAACAGTTAATGTTAGGTGGATTGTTCGCGGAAAGCTCAAGTTTAGCGATATTGAGAAAATATTCTATGAGTCTTGGAGAATAATAGGCTGTGGCGGCCCCGTAGATGATCCTTGGATAACTAATTGTCCTGAAGAAAAACACGTATGAACAAGTAGCTTCGTTGAAGCAATTTTTATCCGAAAATATTATTTCTCCTAGACATATTACTATTCATTAACATGGGAATGTATTTACACATGATAATTTAGGTTAGGGCTGATTAGATTGAGTAATGTGTTTAAACCTGTTATTCAAGAGAAGAGATGGAATATTGAATGGGAAAAACAGCTTTATGAAGAATGGGAAAAGAATGGTTTATTTAAGTTCGAGTTTAAACGAGATGATCCTAGGGAAATAATTGCTATTGATACACCACCTCCATATGCTAGTGGTAAGTGGCATGTTGGTGGAGCTGCTCATTATGCCCAGATAGACATGATTGCACGTTATTTTAGGATGAAGGGATATAATGTATTAGTTCCATTCTATGCTGATCGTAATGGTTTACCAGTAGAGGTTCAAGTCGAGAAAGCCTATGGTATTAACCCGCATGAAATAGCTAGTACTCCGGAGGGACGGGAAAAATTCCTTGGTCTATGTCGGAAATTCCTTGATGAAGCAGAGGCTGAAATAGTAAAGATTTGGAGAAAGCTTGGATGTAGTTTTGATTATTGGAAAAACGGTACTGATAGTGAAGAATACCGTAGAATAACACAAGCCACTTTCATCTACTTGTTCAATAAAGGCCTCATATACGAGGCTGAGAGACCAGTTAACTGGTGTCCTAGGTGTAGAACAACACTAGCAGATGCTGAGCTAGAGCATAAAGAAGTACAGGGATACCTCTACTATATTAAGTTCTTAGTAAAAGAGACTGGTGAATATGTTACGGTAGCCACAACTAGACCAGAAATGTTGAGAGCTTGTAAAGCACTAGTATTTAATCCCAATGATGACAGATATAAGAAGCTGGAAGGCCTTCACGCGATCAACCCGTTGTACGGCCATGAAATGATTATTACAAGTTATCCCGAAGTAGATCCAGAGTTTGGAACAGGACTGGTAATGGTTTGTAGTTATGGAGACCAAACAGATGTTAAGATGTTCAGAGATCTTGGTCTTGAGCCTCTTATTATCATAGGGAAAGACGGTAAATTATTAGATAATACTGGGCCTCTTGCAGGCTTATCAGTAGAAGAAGCACGAACCAAAGCAGCAGAGCTATTGGAAGAAAAAGGCTTACTCGTTAAGAAAGAACCTATAAAACACAGTGTCCCTACTTGTTGGAGATGTAAAACACCAATACAAATAATCCATACACGTGAATGGTTCCTAAAACAACTAGACTATAAAGAAGACATACGAAAGATTGCTATGAATATCGAGTTTAAACCAGAAATGCATAGGAAAAAACTACTAGACTGGATCGATAGTGTTTCAACAGATTGGCCTATTAGCAGAGACAGGTATTATGCTACAGAAGTCCCTATTTGGAGATGTAAGAGATGTGGAGCCGTACTAGTCCCTGAGCCAGGGAAATACTATAGGCCGTGGAAAGATGAGCCGCCATGGGATAGGTGTCCTAAATGTGGTGCTCCCAAGGACGAGCTTATAGGAGAAAAGAAAGTATTTGACACATGGTTTGACAGCAGTATATCAGTACTATACGTAACTGGATACATGAGAAACCCTGAACTATTCAAGAAGGCTTTCAAATATACTCTAAGGCCTCAGGGTCAAGACATTATAAGGACTTGGCTATACTATAGCCTCTTAAGAGTTTATCAGTTAACTGGAAAACCAGCATTTAAATGGGTAAGAATAACTGGAATGGGTTTGGATGAGAAAGGAGAAGCTATGCATAAGTCTAAGGGCAATGTAATAGATCCCGAGCCATATATTGATAAGTATGGAGCAGATGCTTTCAGATACTGGGCGGCAGCAGCAGCCAAGCTTGGCTATGACTACAGGTTCTCCGAACAAGTTATAAGAACAGGGTACTTATTCGCAACGAAGCTATGGAACATTGCGAGATTTATATCAATGTTCCCACAGCCAAGTAAGGAGCCAGAGCTTAGACCAATTGATAAAGCAACTATTGCTTACCTAAACCATGTATTAAAGGAAATAGACGAAGCATACAGTGAACTAGACGTATACGAGCCCATAAACAAGATATACCAGTTTACATGGAATTACTTCGCATCACACTACATAGAGTTGGTTAAGTCAAGAGCATATAATAGAGACAACAAGTTCTCCCCAGAAGAGCAAGAAGCAGCATGGTATACTCTACACTATGTATTAAACAGGATACTAAGAGCACTTGCACCAATAATGCCGTTCGTAACAGACGCGATATACAGGAGACTCTATGGCAAAACAGTACATTTAGAGAAATTCCCAGACCCCGACCCAGAGTGGTTGAAGGAAGACTATAATTTAGCACTAGTTGTCCAAGAAATAAACTCTGCTATATGGAGTTATAAGAAGAAACACAATATTAAGTTCAAAGAACCATTAAAGATCAAAGTCTATTTACCGCTGGAAGCAGAGAAGACCTTAAAAGAACTAGTTGAGTTACACAAGCTAGAAAACATTGAGTTCTATGACGAGAAAAGTATTAGTGAGCTTGAGAACAAGCTACGCATAAACAATGTTTTCTTCGATGAACAATAATATTTACCTCTATACTAAAGAGTGTTTTGAAGTGATCGATTATAGATTATTCGGTATAAAACCATCCAAAATAATCTCTTCTTTATGCTACTCTATACTAAGACTAGAACCATACTATGGATGTACTTATAACTGTATTTATTGCTATGCTAACTGGTACAGATCACCCAAACCCCTTATAACACCTGCAAAATACCTATATTATTGGGAAAAGATCGCTTCACAAATATCCCAGTTAGAATACAAGCCTTTCTTCCGCTTATCAACTCTTTCAGAACCATTTCAAGAAGCTCTCGAGAAAAAGTATATGATGTCATACAAGATCTTGGAAATAGCATACAAATACAAAATACCAATAATAATCAATACAAAGAGCGCATTACTAACGGAAGACCCATGGATCGAAATGTTGGAGAGAATGGCTAGAGGAAACAAGGTTCTTGTACAAGTAAGCCTAAACTTAACTGATAAATACACATATCTTATGGAGCCTTATGCTCCTCCTGCAAGGAAGAGGTTGGAATTAATTAGAATACTTAGTGAAAAGAACATACCGGTTGTTCTGAGACTTCAACCACTTATTCCAGGATTTGAAGAGGAACATTTAAGAATACTTAACGAGTCCCTAATGTATGGTGTTAAAGGCGTTATAGTAGAACCACTTAGAGCAACCTCTGAACTGATACATAGGATCAGTTCAATTAAGGGCGTTGAGTACGAGGAATATTTTTCTAGGTATAAATGGAGAAAGTACTCGCCCGAAGCAAAGAACCTATATGTCCCTGGAGATGATTGGTGGTTCGAACTATTAAGAAATATACAGGGAATTCTAAAGAAGTATTCTTCGAATACACCTTTGAGCATATGTAAATACAAGCCCTTAAAAACCAGTAACTTTGATTGTTGTTTATTCTATCTAACCAGATCTAAGTATGGTTTACGCATCACTCTTAGAGAATTATTATTCGGTATTAAGGAAAACGAAAACATACACTATTATAATGAGAACGATTATGTATTGCTACCTAGTGTTATAAGAAAAATTTTCAAAATACATCATCGTAAATTAATTAAAACTGTTTCCGACAAAGAGTTTTTGAGAGAATTCCTGGGTTAAACATGATTGTTAAGATTCAAGTCTTCTTTTAACACTCCAAAACATCTTCTTAAAAAATGCTCTAAAAGGAGGATAGCCTGGATGTGGGTGAGTTTTTCCTTGTTTAATAGCTTTAAATACTGATTCAACGCTATATTCTTCAATTTCTATAGTTGTGTAAGCACAACCAATATAGTCTGGTATGTGTGCATCACTATTAGCTAGTCCGGGTAATCCCAATAGTTTTGCTGCTTGTAATGCCTTCTTATTAGATCTGGGGTCTGAGGAAGCATTCCATGTCTCAATAGCATCCCATTCATTGTAGTCAAATATTTTATCACCAATTCCTTTACGGTAAATATCGAAGGGATGCGCTGGTACTACTAAGCAATTGTTTTCATGGGCATAATCTATTAGAATATCTAGTCTATGTGGAG
>JAMOPC010000463.1 GCA_027064845.1 Desulfurococcales archaeon
TTTCAATAGCTTTTCTTGTATTATCTAACTTACTCTATGCTTCTCTTGCTTACCCTATAGGATATATGAGCGATAGATTTGGAGGACATAGGCTTTATCCACTAGTTTTTGTTTTACAAGGTCTTGGTGCATTCTTTATTGTAGTGGCCACAAACTATTATGCACCGTTCTTGTTCTTCCTCATATATGGTGCATATATGGCTTTTCACGATACATTAATGAGGATCATGACCAGTATTTATGTTAAAAAATACCTAAGAGCAAAAGCATATGGAATAATGCATGGCTCTTACGGGTTATCAGCCCTAATAGGGTTCTACATAGTTGGAAGACTATACGACATCTATGGCTATAAAATCGCTTTCACTTATACAGCTCTAATGGCTAGCCTTGGGTTCTTGGTATCAATTGTTTTAATCTATAAGACGCATAATATCTCACGGGGCTGAGAAAATGGTTACAAGCCTTAAGGGAAGACATCTCTTAACAGTTGCTGATTACACTAAGGAAGAAATATTGTTCATATTGGAAACGGCTAAGGTGCTTAAGGAAAGATACTTAGCAGGAGAGAGAATTATTCCATTGCTTCCCGGTAGACATTTAGCCATGATCTTTGAGAAACCAAGTACTAGGACAAGAGTAAGCTTTGAGACAGCTATGAGAGAACTTGGAGGAGATGCTCTTTATCTAGGATGGAGAGATCTCCAACTAGGTAGAGGAGAGACTATTGAGGATACTGCACGTGTATTATCACGATATGTTGACGGCATTATGGCTAGAGTCTATGAGCAAGAGAAACTAGAGAGACTAGCAAAATATAGTCGTGTACCAGTAATCAATGGCTTAAGTGATCTCCTACACCCATGTCAAGCATTAACAGATGTTTATACAATATTTGAAAAGAAAGGAAGCGATCTAAGAAAATTAAAGATCGTCTTCGTAGGGGATGGGGGCGACAATGTATTACATAGCCTGATGCTTACAATAGGTATCTTGGGCGGTAAGATAATAATATCATCACCGAAAGGATATGACCCGGATCCAAGGATTGTGAAGCTATTTGAGGAAAAAGCTGTTCCTAATGGTGGAGAATTCGAGATCATGAGGGATCCCGTAGAGGCCGTTAAGGGCGCTGATGTTGTCTATACTGATGTATGGGTAAGTATGGGTCAGGAAAAGGAGAGGGAAAAAAGGATAAAGGATCTAGAACCATATAGGGTAACTGTAGAGTTAATGAAGTATGCTAAGCCAGATGCCGTATTCATGCATTGTCTACCAGCACATAGAGGAGAAGAAGTGGTTGATGAGGTAATAGATGGAAAGTGGAGCGTTGTATGGGATCAAGCTGAGAACCGTAAACATGTACAAAAAGCAATACTAGCACTGCTTATTCCATAAACTAAATAATTACCACACCAGTACATGTACTAAATTAGATTTTTAAACGCTTAGTAAATAATTTATCCTATAGTTTTATTGGCAATGGTGTACGTGGAATGATGAGGCAACTCTACAAGCTTACTGACAAGATCTATGGATTCTTCGATAAAAAACCCGCACTTAAAACCTATTTAAAAATAGCCATCTTAATAATTCTGATCGGGTTTGGACTCTATCTACGTGCATTACCAGCTTTTAAGTATGGATTAGAGCTCCACGCAAACGATCCATGGATAGAGTATTGGCAAGCAAACTATACCTATACACATGGATTAGGATCATGGTATGGTTTAACTAAGGAAAACCCAGCAACACATATATTCTGGTATCCGATAGGAAGAGACTTTACTACATCAAGCTATCCTGGAACACCCATATGGACCGCTGCAACATACTATTTGGTATCCTTTACTGGACTTACCTTAAAGCAATGGATTATCCTCCAGCCTCTCATATTTGCAGCAATCGCTATGATAGCTATTTATTTAGCAGCAAATGAAATCAGTGGAGGGAATACATATGCTGCATTACTATCAGTTCTCATTTATGCAGTAGTTCCTGCAGCAAGTGATAGAAACATTATAGGATTTGTTGAGAAAGAAGGGATCGCGCTAGGATTCATATTCCTATTCATTTACTTCTATTCAAAGCTTGTAAAATCAATTAGGAATAAGGCTGAAGAAAGAACTTTACTAAAGTACAGTATTCTATCCGCCATATTCATGGCTGCTGTTGGATGGTTTTGGGGAGGCTACATGTATGTTTTAGGAAGCTTTATATTATTTTTAGTAGTTTATCCACTATTTGGAGCTAAGGAAATTAATAAAATGTTTATGAAATACAATTTATTAGTTGTAGTTTTATCTTTAATATTTGTAGCGTTCTCGCCTGCAATCTTAAAGAATATGGGATTATATCCATTTAGATTATCTGTAGGAGCAGTTATGTTAGGAGCACTTGTGTTTCCGATAGTATTTTACCTTTTATATACTGAGTATAGGAGGATTGGACTGCGTAAACCATTGTTAACTCCTACAAGGTATTTCTTATTATTAGTACTTGTAGCCATTGTTGGAGTTGTATTGATATCATTAGACATTATTCATATTGGTGCAAGATACGCTTGGGCCCTTGGGCTTCATTTCATTAAAGCACCACCATTAGTTCAGAGCATTGAGGAGCACCAACCAGCGCTTCAAGCAAATGGTTTGATCGGTATTCTAACTACTTGGGGTACTGGATTAACATGGTTATTTTTTGCCTCACCACTTTTCATGGCAATATTTGGAGCAATCTATCTATTATACAAGGGTGAACCAGATAAAGTGTATTTAGCTATCGGATTCCTGGTAGCCTTTTATGCTTATATGAATGCAACATATTTTGAAGCAACAGCTGCTGCATATGGCTTATTGGTTGCAGGAATCTTTACTGGCCATCTCGCTTCAAAAGCTATTCCAAGCAGAGAAGAGGTAATGCTCTGGAAAAAAGGAAAGGTGAGAATATCTTCCAAATCAGAGTTTAGAATACTTTCAGGAGTATTATTAATACTTGTGTTGATTAATCTAGGATTTAGTGCTGTTTACACATACGATAATCATAACAGAATGATCTATTCTATAATGGCTGCATATGCTCCGATAGGTGCAAGAAACGATGCATGGTATAGACTAATCGATTTCATTAATAAGAATTTAAGCAGGGATTCTGTTGTCATAGCTTGGTGGGATTATGGTTATCCGATCTCTGTGAATACTCATAGAGCAACGATCGCCGATGGCGCTACTCTAAATGGTACCCAAATATCGATTCTCGGAAAAATACTGACTGCTAAAAATAGTACTGAAGCAATTAATTTAATGAGGAAACTTAAAGTACCGTTTAACAAGACGTATATAATGACATTTGATGTTTTTAGATTTGTAAAAAGAGGAAACAATACATACTTAGTAGTACCAGTAGTGACTAGAATCGGCGGAATAGTAGGAATGGTAGATATTCCGAAGAGTATCTGGATGATAAGGATCGGTGGTAGGGATCCAGGTAACTACTTATACCTATATGTTGCCGGGCAAAACAATGTATTCATATCACCAAGATTTGATGACCCCGAGAACCTACCACTAATATACAAACTATTAGTTGACGGTATACTCTACCTTAATACTCTAGATAAAAACCATACATACTACTTCGCATGGTATACTGGCTCAGTCACGGAACTAGGTTACCAATATAACATTGTTAGAGAGAGACTTGGGATCAAGTATGAAGTAGACGTTACTTCAACTAGAACACTAATGCCTATTGAGAGACCATTGGCAAACGATCCATATATTAAACCATACATGGTTATAGCAAGACCATTTGAAGGATTATCTTCTGGAGATACATCCTTGGTGGAAGTAATAGTGCTTTACCAAGTTGTCATGCCTAGCAAATAAAATAGAACAATAAGCGTGGGTTAATTAATCCTTTTTCTTAAAACTGTATCCATAAACAATAATTTTCTTGGGTGTAGAGACATTGCTATTTAGACGCAGAAAGATCAATCCATATAAAGAAACACTTTACGCTATTTATCATGCTAAAAACGGTATTAGTCGTATAGAGGCATTAATTGATAGAATAAATGCACGTAGGAGAAAAATGCTTGAAATAGCTGCTCAACTAGAGATGAGAGGCGAGACGTTTTTAGCTAAGAGATACGCAGCTGAAATAGCTAAGCTAGATAAAATAAGCTCACGTTTAGCTGATTTAAAACTTGTTTTAGAAAAAGTTGTTCTCAGCCTTGAATATGCTATGACAATACATAATTTTAGAGGGATAGCGAGCCAAGTATTATCGATCACAAAGGAATTAAAGAAATTACCAGAGTCAACAATACCGGATCTGGGACTAGTCTTTGCTAACCTAGAAGTATCTTTGAGAAACCTAGAAGATCTCGACTACAATATTCCAGATATAGAGTTCAATGCGCCAACAACAGATGTTGATGCTGAACGTGTACTTTATGAAGCTAGAGAGATTGTTAGAAAGAAGCTTGAAACAGAACTTTTATCTACGCAGGAAGACTAAGCTATAATTCTATGACGTATTGTTTCTTCTCTTTTAGAATTGCTATTTTAATATTTAGCTTATCAATTACTTTGTTAAGCATGCTTTGTTTGATCTTATTCACTAAATTGGATGGTACCGTGATTATGTGTTCATCGTATTCAGTATTTAGTAGTGATGACCCAATTGCATATGCCAGTGCTTTCATCTGTGTAGACGAGTCTATTGATGGGTCTATAACCCATACACCTATTTTCTTTCCATTCATTTTAGCAATAATATCTGGCGCTAATGGTTTACGATGATACCTGTTCTCGTGTGCCTCGAAACCCTTTGTCTGAAGATCCTCTATTACTTGTGACAATACATATTTCCTAGTTGGTATAAACCTGTGTTGCTCCAAGTATTTTTCTAAGGGGCCATGGGTTTCTGGATCATATAATGTATATCTACCTCTAGCTATCCTGAACAAGAACAATTTATCGGGATCCCTATATCTGTCTTTGCTATTGCTATTAACAGTTACTAAGTCTATTTCGAAGTCAAGACTAGTCTCTGGCCTACTTGGGTCGAGTTTTTTAGCGTATTTTGTCAGCTCTTTTCTGGTGAATGATGTCTTACCCATTCTTACTAATTCTTCAGCAGCTTCCTTCAATATCATCCAATTAGGTTTCTTATAGACATTCCCATTATTGGATTCCAAGACATTTCCCCCCTCTAGAATAACAGTTTAAACTGGTATATATAAATTAATGCAAAGATACAGAAAAAGTAGATGTATAAGAGAAGGAAAAACAGGGAGATTATGGGGGGAAATATATCACTTGTTGTTCTTCTCAAGTCTATTAATTAATCGTATTGCTAGTTCATGAATAGCTTTTGCAGCATCTGCTTCTGGATATTCTATGTAATATGGTACTCCTTTATCCAATGCTTCCCCTATAAAGGGATCTAGGGGGATTTTTGCCAGTAATTCAGTATTGTATTTCTTTGCTAGTTCTTCGCCTGTACTTTTTCCTAGTAACTGGTATACTGATCCACACTTGGGGCACTTGAAATAGCTCATGTTCTCAACTAGACCTAATAGTTTCACATCATTATTTATGACGAAATTAATTGCTTTAGCAACAATTACTTCTGATAAGACACTGGGAGCTGTGACTACTATTGCTCCATCTAAGTCATTTATTACTTGTACAATGGTTATGGCTTCATCCCCTGTGCCTGGGGGTAGATCTATTATTAAGAAGTCATTTTCTCCCCAATTCACCTTAGCTAGTAACTCTGTTATGGCTTTAGATACTAAGGGTCCACGCCAAACTACTGGTACCTCAGGGGATTCGAGCATTAGATTAGTAGCTACTACTTTTACACCAAGAGGACCAGGAGTTGGCTCTATCCCTTTCTCACTAGCATATAGTCTATGTCCATGCATCCCCAAAACAGTTGGTATCGATGAACCATGAATATCCGCGTCAAACAGAGCTACTTTATAGCCTTCACTAGCAAGGGCTAGTGCCAACATTGAGGATACAAAGGTTTTCCCAACACCACCCTTGCCACTGAGAACAATTATTTTATGACGTGTTTTACCTAGTCTTTCTCTAGCATCATTTATTAATTTGTATATAGAAGTGAACTGCTTTGGTTGACTGCCTTGACTTAGGTTATAACTCATAAGCACCACCACTAATTATCAACTATATAACACGCTTATACATGGTTTTAAAACTAGTGTTTACAAATAAACAATAACTGTTAAACTGTTAACAAGAATAATATTTTATCAAAGCAACAACTGTATATACATGGTAAAAGAATCGATGAGAACAACAGGCTTGAAAACGTTTTATCTTATGAGGAGTGAGGAGGCTGGTATGGTGTGAACGAATGAGTGAAGAAAAGAGATACGAGATTGCTTCCATTAAGGCTTTAAAACAACAAGTTTTCAGCATAACAATTCAATCTATAGGCGGATTCGTTTCTACATTTATTTTTGGAATATATAGGTTTTTCTTAAAGAAACACCCATGGGTTTTAGCGATAAACCCTCCTTTAAAGGATCTTCATGGCAATATTTACTCGAGTTTCCTATCTAGACTTAACAGTGGTTTACACATCGGATTAATTAAACCGAGTATGAAGGATAGAATAGTTTTAAGTAATATTTTGATCGTTTTATTTACTCAAATGTTTTCTGGAATATTAATTGTTCTCATTACGTGGTTAATAATTGGAGGAGACCTCTTATTAATATTTGAAACCGTTATTCCTGCAATCGCTCTTGTTT
>JAMOPC010000464.1 GCA_027064845.1 Desulfurococcales archaeon
TCTATTAGCTGATAGAGGAGCTGTTCTTGGAAGATTAAGATACGAGTTAAAGAAACAACTTCCAAGAATAAGAGCATCACTATAAAGCCCCATAGGGGGTAAATAAATGGCTATAGAAGGTAGATTCGACTTGGAAGAAAAGAAAGAAATTTCCACAGGAATATTGAACATGATCATAGCAATGTATCAACTAGCATTATCAAAGACTCTTGGTAGTGGAAGTGCTGCACTTACTCAGCTGATTTTAAGGGATGCCACAGAACTAGCAGACGAAATGCTCAAGGAAGCTAATATAGAACTCGGAGACGTAGAAGACCTTGCATCTGACATACCTAAGTTCTTCAAACTAATAGGTATTAGTGATAAAGTCGAAGTTGAAGTACCCAAAGATAAAACAGCTGCTGGAAGTGTTTACTTAATTAAAGTATATGATAGCTTATTCAAACCAGTAGCATTATTGCTGAATAAGAGAGGCATAAAGTTTACTTTATCTCCCGAAGCATTCATAGCAGCATATATTGTTAGAAAGGCTCTGAGAAAAATAAATCCGAAAGCGAATGTGAGAATATCTGTTGAACCATTGAAATCGCCAGATGAACCACTAGTGATAAAAGTAATTATAAGATAAGTTTTAAGCAAAAACTAAGCTTTTATAAACCCATATCCTTTTTATTCTTTTCTATTATCTAGTTCTTCTATGGGATGATATCTTGAGCGAGAACGATAGGAATAAACAAGACTATCTTGAACAGATAAATGAATACTTATCTAGGATCGATGGCATCAACGAATACATAATTGTAATGGAAGGTTTTCCTATTTACTGGGGCAAAGATATTGATCAATCAAGAGCTGAAGAATTATCAGCGTTAGCAACTGATGTAATAAATAGCACGTCCTTTCTTAGAGAAGGAGAAGAAGAATATATGATAGTTACTCTGGAAACGAGTAAGGGACTTTTCTCAGTATCTCGTATCGGAGACCTCATGGTGCTATTAAAAGGTGATGCAGAAATTATTCGAAAGGCATTAGAGAACATTCGTCTATTCATTAATGAACGTGGGCTGAAATGTCCTTGGTGTAATAATGATCTTTCTATAAAGCCTATTAAGTGTCCAAGTGGTAAACATGTTCTTCCCTTCGGTTTGTATTATTGTCCGTATTGTCATACTAAAATAGAATATATAAAATGCCCGTATTGCAATAAACCCGTTAGCCCACATGGAAACCCGATAGTGTTTAAGAGAACAAAAGAAACCATAGTAACAACCACGTTATTTGGAATAATAACAGCACTAATGTTATTCATAGGTCTGATACTATCCAAAGTATCAATACTAGGTGGAAGCATATCAGTTCTATCAGCAACAATCCTAGGAATCCTTACATACATGGTATCGAGGAAAAAATCACCCGTAGAGCTAACAAGGAGAGAACAAAATATAGAAGGCCGTAATCGTTCATGAAGAACTTAAATATATTACTTCGTGTTTATTTAGTAATAATGCAAGCATTATGTCTTCTAGGCTGTTGGCGTGTATGTGTGTTAGTTGGAGTATTGGTTTTATTATTTCTCGCCAGTATATATGGGTTATGTTTTTCTCGAATTCATTGAAGAATCTTGTATTATTGGGTGTATTTGGGACCTTCCTCAAGTCAAAATATACATCCCATGAATTCCTAGGATCACTTGTTAAAGACATATCTATTCCCTTATCACCGAATCTACTGATCCAAACCTTCTTAAACTCATTAAACCTATTATTCACAAAATTCTCAAAGATCTTATCCATGAAAACCCTGTCTCCCTGACTACGAGTAATTACAACAACATTACCTACATATGCGGGAGCCAATTCATCATTATAAGGTTCTGTAAAAGCTATAATATATGGTGGATGAAAATATATGTACCAAAACCGCAAGCGTTCACGATCCTTGGGGCTACATGGTTCAATCAGCTTTATATATGTACCATTATACTTGAACGTAGTATAGTTCGGTAAACAATACTCTGCAGGTGCAAGATTAATTATGACAAATCTATACTCGTCTAAATAGAATATCGCGTTTATAGAGCCCATTCCCGTTGGATCATCTCCTGTAAAGTAACCATTATGGTATATGAATAACCGCTTATTGATTCTATCGTATTGTATCCATGTACGGTTATCCCATGGATGTTTTGTACCACGGAAATAAAGTTCAGTGTTCAAAGCTATTTGATAAATAATCTTATTCAATACGAAGCGTTTAAATTCATAGGTATAGTTTAAGCTATATCTATCATATTGTATTTGTATATCTTTTCTGCTCCAAAATATGTCGAATGAATAAACCCATAACCTATCGGATTTACTCCAATACTTGTCAAGCAGAGTAGTAGCTATCCTCTCAGCATCTCTAACATCCCCAACATCAACAATAACCCTACCCTCCACACTAGACCTACGATAACAAATACAGAGAAATAGTACAGAGGAAAAAACAAGAACAACCAAAACAATAACCAACAACAACTTATAGTTCCGAGAAGACATGGTGATCGCTTCACCTTGTATGGCTTGATCTAGTATATTGTTCACATATGTAGATAATATACAATGATACTACTAATATAGAACCTATTCCCATTATTGTTGCTGTTATTATAGTGTATCCCCATGTTTCTAATATTGTTGATACAACTATATATGATAGTGCTATAGGAATAGTGGCTAAACTATCGAATAATCCCCTGAAACTACCTAGAAGCTCTCTAGGGATCCTTATTTGAAACAATGTATCAGCTCCTATATTCAGCACTGCTCCCATAATAGCCATTAACATATACATACCTATAACTAATGACAGGGTAAATACCCAATCATAATATACATTAGAAAATGCTATTATGAAATATATTCCTGCAACAGCTACCGCTTCACCAAGCAACCCGATAATAATACAAGAAATGTATTTCAACTTTTTAGAATACGTAGCCACTATACTAGAACCAATTATTGATCCAAGAGTTGAAATCGCCATGATAAACCCATAGTACTCCGTAGGTTTATCAACAGCGTTGTAAAGATAATTTATTAGAATTAAAGAAACTGGTGCCGTGAAGAAATTAAATCCAAGAGCAACAATTAAATAGGAAAACACCAATGGATCTCTCCTTATGATGCCGAGGAGTTCTTTAAACCTTATTTGTTTATCCTCCTTCATAGATGCATCTTTGTCGAGGCGTGATCGTTTCTTTTTGAATTCTTTGCCGAGATCGATTAGTAGAAGAGCTATAATAGTTAAACATACAACATCTATCCAGAGCGTCTTATAACCATATACTGCTACTAAGTATCCGCATAGAACATACATGATTATAGTCCCTATTCCCGAGGATAGCTCTGTAATACTATTGAATTTGTTAAGGAGAGCTTCATTCTTCCCCACTAGCTCAGGAATACTGGTAAACACAAAGTATCTATGTATAGAGTCAGTAGTACTTATAACAACTATTGAGAGATAGACTATTCCGAGAAACCATAAGTTCTCTAAACCAGTAGAAAGCATGAACATGATCAATAAAACAGACAAGATCTGCATAATCATACAAAGAGCAACAACAAATGACTTATTCTTAGCAATATCAATGACTCTCCCAGCAATAAACGGTATAAAGACCCAAGGCAACAAATATGATACAAAAACACCACCAACAAGAAAAATACTATTCGTAAAATCAAGCACCTGCCAAGGAACAGTAACCTCCTCAACAACATCACCAATACTCCGCAAAACAACAGTAACAACCAATATTATTAAAAACAATGATGTATAAGATGCTTTACACATTCTTTAACACCGAAACAATAAACCATAACTATGAGTTAATTTAAACATCAAAATTATTTTATTATATACAACATATATAATCAATAATAGGGAGGTTATCTAGTTGAACTGGTTTAACCAGTTAAAAAAGAAAAGAACTATAGCCATAAAGAACTTTGACGAAGAAATATATAGATTAGTAAAAACATTCGCCAGTCTAGAGGGACGTACAGTCTCTTCTATTTTTGAAGAAGCTGTAAAGGAATGGTTAAGTAGGAGAAGAAACTATGAAGAAATACTTCTTTGGAATAAGTTAGAGAAGGCTTACGAAGAAAATATGCATGCATTGATGAAAAGCATAATAATTAAAAGAAAAGAAAAAGGATATGTTCTTGTATGTAATGGGAAAGTTATTGGAACATACAACAAATATGAAGATTTGATAGAAGAAGCTAGAAAGAAATGCAAAGGACCAGGACTAGTCGTCAAGATACCTTATGAAGAAGAATCGATAGACTTGGGTTTACCATGGTGACTTCTGATGACTAAGACCTATTTTAGAGATAAAGAACGAAATTATGAACCAATAATAAAAGCAACCATAATTAATCCGATCAATAAGAAATCAGCAGAAATAGAAATGGTTATCGATACTGGTTTTCAAGGAGGAGTATTGATTCCTCTAAAAACATACGCTGAACTCGGACTCTATCTTTTAGAAGAGCCAAAGATAATGGGAATAACAGCAACTGGGACAAGAATAGAGCTTAGAAGAGCAAAAGCAATACTAGAAATCAATGGTCACACAATAGATTGCACCATATACACAACAATAGGAGTAACAAGATCACTACTCGGCAGAGAAGTATTAAAAACACTAGGACTCTGTTATAAGCCACCAGAAAAACTACTTGTAGACATATAAATGCATTATTAATCAGGAGAGACTAGGATTATCCATAAACCAGCAAATACATACACAGGCATCATTAATAACAATATCATAGCTTGACCCGTATTCTTAAGACAACAATATTCATAGACATGCTCATCTCCTTTATGATTACAACAATAACTAGCTCTACCCCCTGTTCTCGCAAAATAAAGCTTCTTAATAGTTAATAATGTAAGCCATACCAGTATAAACTAAACATTCCACAAGGGATCACCTATACTAATAATTCAAGCGTAGTCATAATTCACATATTTAAAAATATTTTTCCATCTGGTACGGGTTAAAATACTGTAGAAAAATAAAATAATTATCAAGTATAGAGAGCAACATCTACAAATATACAGATTTAAAAGAAAAGATTGATTGATAAACATTCATGTCTTTTGGTTAACTTTTATTAGTTGGTTTAATAAACCATATTTGGTGAACTCTGTGAGTTTGAGAACAATTTTAAAAGTTAGGAAGAAGGGTATATTGATACTTCCAAAGAAACTGCGTGAAGCATGCAATATTAAGGAAGACAGCGAAGTCATTGCCGAGGTTAGAGGAAGTATGCTTGTCATAAGACCCCTTAAACCTCCATTAATTGTTGATGTAGATGCTGAAACTGTAGAAAAGATTCTCAAGGAGGAAAAAATACTTGAGGATATAAAATATGAAGAGATTATTAAAAAAGAAACAATAAATTTGTGCTTGATACAAGTGTCCTAGTTGAATATATTGTTAAGAAATCACCATATAGAGGCATAGTTGAAAAATTATTCCAAGGATCCACGATTGGAAAATATGAATTACTCATTAACTACCTAACATTAAGCGAGACCCTATACGTTGTACCAAGAATATATAAAGCCGCTGGTGTCTCTGAACCAAATGAGGAGGCCTTGAACTATATAATGTGGTTAAAAAAGAAAACAAAAATTATAGGAATTGATGAAAACATTGCTTTAAAAGCTGGAGAATTAAAGAAAAAACTACGTTTATCACTACCTGATTGCTATGTAATTGCCACAGCTATGACGTTAAACGCTATACCATTATTTAGGAAAATAGAAAAAGAAATGCTGTCTATAGAAAACATGATTAGGGAACTGGGAGTAACCTTCTTGAATGAACTACTCTAATATATGCTCTCGGTTCCTCAGCAATTTATTCAGTAGATCAAGTATCTTGTTTAATTCTTATGCACCTTCATGGTTAGGGATACATATTTTCTCGGTCTATTGCTTAGAACATGTTTTTCCTCTACGGGGCCTTGTTCTAGCATTTTATTAAGATGATGTCTTGGATTTCCCCATGATTAGTTTTAGTGTTTTAGCAATTGTTGAGAAGTATGCTCCTTTTCTGGGTAGGAGGCAGAGTGTTATAGCTTGTCTATATCTTGGTTATTATGTTAGCGGTATTATTTGTACTATCCATTTACAGCCCTTAAAGGGACTATGAATTTTTTACACTCCATTCTATTCTACGTAATCCTCTTCTGCGTAATTCTGTGGTGAGCCTGCTTTTTCATCTATTTCTTTTTGTTCTTCTTCATTTACGTATGGGATAAGCTCAAGAAGTACTTCAAGAAGCGCTCTTTTCACTTCTTCTCTTATTATTCTCCTGAGGGTTTCTTCATTTATCGTTGTTGACAATAATTTCACCTGGATTATAATATGAATAATTGGTCTTAAAGTATTATAATTTGTTAACCATGAAGTCTATTCAGTTATTCTTGCTTCATTTTGAATGGAGTCGGTAGTAGTTGTTTTAGGTTTGTAATTACTAGTTTCTTTGACTTTGTTGAGTACATGGCTATTGTTGCTTCTGGGTTGAATTCTGCTATTACTTGTCTGCAGGCTCCGCATGGTGGTATTGGTTCTTCATAGTCAGTTACTATGGCTACTATTATTGGTTTTCTCTCTCCACGAGTGACCATGTTGAATATTGCTGTTCTCTCTGCACACATGGTTAGTCCGAGACTAGCGTTTTCTACGTTGACTCCTAGGTAGA
>JAMOPC010000465.1 GCA_027064845.1 Desulfurococcales archaeon
CTTTCTTCCGAAAATTAGCCCGCTTTATATTCTTTTCCTTATAGTATATATTTCTCCAAAACTCGATCCTTTTTCTAAGAAAATCTTCGTCAAACATTGTTTCTTGTTCTTCTTTAACCAATAGTATATTTTTAGCCTGATCGAACTTGGTCAATTCAATGCACCAAGGACAGTGTAGTGCTGAATAATGTTTATCTCATTTTTCAACTATATTTGTCGCGTTTATTAGCTTTACTTACGGTATGGAAATTTTATAGTGTCTTGGTGATTAAGCATAAAATATATTTTTAACTAGAAAAATTGTAGGGTGGGAAAAATGTATAGGTATGTATGTACATTACTGTTGATCCTTATAGTGGCATCAGTATTTATACCAATAACGTTCTCAGCGCAAGCTTCACCACTAAAAACTCTCCCTATCTCTGCTGTGAAGATACATGGATACGATAAATTCGTTCTCCCCACATCAAGGATATATCATAGAAGCTTTGATGGAGAAGAAGGAGTAAGCATTGTAGATACTACTGGTTATTGGAGTTGGCAAGACTACCCATACCCAGTACCTTCTACTAATCCCGTAGAGGTAAAGGTTCTTGTAAACGGCGAATTCGCTGAGTGGAAACCTAAAGTTGTCTCAGTAGTTATACCTGAGGGTGAGTGGAGCAAAATACTATTAAGAATTGATGGAAGATTATACGACCCTATTTATCATAGACCTGTACAGTATGATAGAGTACTATGGATATACGCTAATGATGTCCCAATATTCTGGGGTAGCACACCACAGAGATACAACTGGACGGTCACAGCAGATGTTACATTATTCTACTCGATCCTTAGAGGAAATGTTACATTTGAGATATGGTTACCCAATGCCGTAGTTCCCAGCATTGGTGTTACTGGTAGATTCCTGTTGAATATAACACTACTACTATACCCAGGAGAAAAACCATCAAACTTACCAGACACTATTATTCCATTATGGAAGAGAGAAGTCTTTAGAAAAGACATATCTGTTAAAAGCTTTGAAGTAAACGTACCTGAAAATACTACTAGGGCTGTTCTTCTCCTATACACGAAGGGTAATGGTTATGAAGAGTTCTGGTATTATTTTGGAGACATAGTTAGAGAGCTCAAAATATACTCTGATGATAAACTGTTAGCACTAGTTCACCCAATGCATACAATATATACCGGTGGTATGTCGCCTTTCCTATGGAGGCCATTACCAGCTGTTAGAGCCTATGCTGAAGAACCAACACTTATAGACTTAACAGGAGCATTGCCCCTACTAGTTGGGTCTCGTAACCTTACAGTAGAGCTAAGTGGTATATTTGGTAGCTACTGGCAGATCGGGGGAGCATTATTATTGTGGACAACTGATAAACCAGTAAAATATGAATTAGTAGACTATAGTGCTACACCAAGTACGGATAAACAAACTCTCCAAATGACTGGTTATACACTAGTAAATGTAACTTCAACCTTCACTCTTAAAGTCTCTTCAAAGATATTCGTAGGAGACGACATATATTTAGCAACTTCTTGTTACAAAGCATTATTCACAGCAACAAGGAAATATAATAGCTTCTACGATAACTTAACCATAAACGAGTATAGAGTATCAAAACTATCCTATGATGTAATCAAAGGCGACGAGTCAAAGAGCTATAAATGGATATATGAGTGGAACGCACCACTAGACATCAAGTACTATGGAGTAATAGAAGTATATGGTGACTTAAGCAAAGCAAGTGTAGATAACCCTGTACCCGGAGCAATAGTTGAATACATAGCTATTACTCAGGAACTGAGAACAATTACACAGAGAACCGACAGTTCAGGAGTACATACAAGAGTACTCGACGAGAAAGTACATGCAACAGTTAAATGGAACATAGATCTCCTCTTCATATCACCAACAGGAGCAGTAGTAACAGGAATAGGGTTTGCATCAGCAACAAATGGTAAAACAGTTGATGGATTACTATTTGATACACCAATAAACGGAGCACCACACACTTGGATCTATATAAGAACCACAGCAGCTAGAACATACATAGGAGAACTCGGCGCCCACCTATACGAAGTAGTTGGCGACAACCTATACTACAAATACATTTAAATGTGTAGATAGGAGTTTAATGATTCATGTAATAACCTTTTTTCTTAAATCCTCATCACGATTAAACTCATCAATAACATCCACTAGTTTCCTAAGATCATTCACTATGAAAGCATTCCTACCAATTCTAGCCATGGAAACCTCTAGATCCCTATTAATGAGCACGGCTTTAGCACCAGCAAGAAGAGCCCCAGCTAAATCATTCTCTGGAGAATCACCAACATGGAGCAACTCATCAATACCTATACCAAGTTGCTCAGCTGTGAATAAGAATATTTCTTTCTGAGGCTTCATATAACCAACTTCATCCATAAACACCGTAAGATCAAAATAGTCCAATACATTGTTCTTGTAGAGGAGATACCTAGTAACCATTCCTGGCCAACTAAGAACGTTACCAATAGTAGCGATCAAGACATTCTTTTTCCTCAACAATTCTAAAGCTTCTTTTACGTCGGGAAAGATAAGCTCTTTTAATTCCTCCCTATCCATAGTCCGAATAATAGCTCTATAGATATCTTCTCTCCTAACACCTAGGCTCTTAGCATACATGTCCGCAGACTCAATAATGACTCTCTTAAAACCACCAAACAATCTATGCTTTAAAGCCTCCTTATGAGTCTTAATAATCCTTTCAGCAACAACCCTGGGGTCCTCTCCAATGATCTTAGCTAGCTCATCTGCTATCAATAAATAATATTTCCTGAGATTAATGAGAGTATTATAAACGTCGAGCGATACAGCTCTAATCATAGTAAATCACCATATAAGTATTATTACAATTAAGAAATATTCAAAGAAATAGAATAAATACCTTAATACATATCACAACAATTATCACAACCGCTACTTAACAAACGTAATATAATCCAAGACGGAAACAATAATTACATCAGCAGTAATAACTATTTACACTACCTCATCAATAGATTCAATAATAATAGGGGGAGCACCCGCTTAAACTATATTTATCATAATACTTTATCTCGTATTTGAGGAAAAATAACAAAAATCTTATCTCTCCTAGGTTCTCATTAATGCTACAAGTGTGCCTCTAGGTACACCAATAGTTTCAGCGATAACACTACATTTAGGGACAAGTAGGTGATAAATCGGTTTGCCAAGATCTATTTCTATGATATATTCCCAATGAGCCATGCCCTTGGCGACAATTAAGTCAGCTTCTCTTATCTTAGTTTTAGCTTTCTTGCTTATCTTGTCCCAGTGAATGCTAGACCCGGGATAATCAGTAGATATTAATTCGTCAACGTATTTATCCAGTCCCGCTTCAAGTGCATCACTTATGGTTAAATCATTTTGGAACCCTGGGTCTTCCTTTGCTATCCCTATTACTTTGTTGCCCATGTTTCTCAGAATCTTTATTAATGGTATGTCTAGAACTGCCTCGCCAGCATTATCAAATAACCATATAATCTTCTTGCCTCCACTATTTATCAGCTCATAAAATTTCCTTGTGTGATCAATTGCTAGAGGTTTATCAATATAGTTTAGGATCTCTTTGACGGAAGGAGGGTTAAGCTCCATAACACCAGTGTCTAAGTAATTACCGACAATACTGATCTTCGTGGCAGCGACAAATTTCTCGAAACCACTCATCTTCTCCAAATACTTCTCAATAACGGGCAAATACTTGAAAGCCTCTTCAATACTCTCACGCTTAACCCTCTTATAATACTCTATAATCGCTGGGAAGAAATCTATGAGCCTATGATAAATCCGTGTAGCCAAAACAGTTAACTCACCACCCCGTTTAAACTCCTCAAAACCAATACGTAACAACTCAATACTAGCTCTTATCTTAGCATCATCCCCAGCACTAGTTCCCCTAATTTCTCTAAACCTAGAATCAATAATACACTGAACACAAAGAGGCCTCAACCTCATAGATCCAGCCTCACTCCGTTTCTATTTATATCCTCTAGGAATCCTTGTGTAGACTAAGAAGTATTTATTCTTAATTGTACTATATTGAAACTATTCCTTAACAAACCATGGTTATTTCTCTATATATACATAATATATACATATATTGATATGTTGGAGATATTATTATATGGTTATTTACTTTATAAAAGCGGGGGATGATATGTTTACCAATAAAACCATTAGATCGAATAATAATGTCTTTGAGAAAGTTAACGAAAAAGATTCGGAAAAATACTTGAACATAATTAAGGGAGAAAATAAACTAGTTAAATTGATATTTTCTGATAAAGTCGTTAAAGTTTCGCTTGAAGATTTGGAAAGATTCAGAGAAAATCTCAGCAAGAGGTTTATGAGTAGATAAAAACCATTACCCAAACTTAATTCATTATATTATTCTAGTCATATTGGTGGGAGTTCTTGTTTTGCTCTCATTAATAGTTCTATGTAGTATTCTACGTCATAGTTTTCAATATTGTCCGTGTAGGGTTCTGGTTCTCTATTTTTACTCATAATATATACTATTTGGTTGTTCCCTGTTATGACGGGGATTTTCATCATGGCTTTTCTCCATGGAGTATTTCTCGTTGAATCGCTTCTAGCATTTATTGTTATTGCGAGTTTCCATGGCTCGACCCTCTTATTCACTAGATCGTCTATGGCTTTCTCGAATACCCTATGTGCCTCCACTAATTTCTCCTTAAACTCTTCTGGAGTTTTTGCTTCGGCGAGTATTTCTAGGGCTTTCAGCTGTGCTTCCCTGATGTAGGGTGGTGTATTGTTTCTAACAGCCATTATCCCCTTGATCTTTAATTCTCCGTTTCTGAGTCGCCCATAGTATTTGTTCGCTGTTCCGAGACCAGTTGTTTTTGCTGGTGGTATGTATAACCATGTGTACTCAGCTTCTATTTTTGCTGGTAAGCTGTGCTTGTTGACTATTTTGAGTACTTCTTCGCAGTTACATGATTCTACGAATATACTGTCTATTATTCCGTGTATGACTCTATAGCCATGTTTTTCAAGGATTTTCTTAATCTTTAACAAGGTGTTTCTCGCTATCCCAGTAACTGTTTCGTGAGCCATTATTGAGCCGAATAAGCTGTTCCTATACCCCAGGTATCCGAATCCGGAGACTAGTATCCATTTGAGGGCTTTTTCTCTAGCCTCGTATTCGGGGCTATCCGTGGTTTGTCTAGCTTCTTTTATACGGTTTCTCAGCTCTACTAGTTCTCCTAGAACCTCTGATACGAGGCCTTTCTTATCAATACATATTAGGTGAGGTGATCCCTCTGGTCTATAATTGTTGTTACAATATGGATTATCTATTGTTTCGCCACTGATATTGTACTTGGAGATTATTGTCGGGTATAAGCTGTTATAGTCTATTTGACAAATATTCCAGTAAAGCCCCGGCTTAGGGGTGAAAACAGCTCCTCCACGATCATATTCTATGAGGCTCCTAAGGCTTCTCCAAGGCTCTCTCCTACCATGTCCTTTGACTACGAGGTACTTTCTCTTCCTAGCACGTAGTGCTTCAAGCGTTGTCAATATCTTGCCTATGGTAGCATAGTTAAGCATTCTCATAGGTGTATAGCTTAGCCTACTCCAATAGACGAGTCCATGGTGGTTTATGAGTGTTTGTGTATCATCTATCCATATAGGTTTGAGTTCATCAAATAATTCTGGATAATGTTGTTGTAGCAGGATTTTCTCTGGAAGACTCATATATATTATATGGGGTTTCATAACATAGAGATAATCAACTATTTTATCAATCCCACCCTCTACGACGAGATCATGGTTCTCAGCCACTACTTTATCAAACCCCATAACGTGTGTATAGATCCTAGAGTTTCCCTTATACATTCTAAGATAAACATATCTATACGGGGGTTCGGAGTAGAAGGGGTTACTGGGATAGTCTTGTGTTTCGAAATGATGGCTACTTAGACGTATAAGTGTTGAGACAGGCAGCTTAGCTCTCCATAGAGCCTCTACTAGTGGGTCTGGATAAGTATTAACGGGTTCTGCAACATTCTTAACGATACTAATACGGGTTATCTCGTTAAGAGCCTCTAGACTATACGTTGTAAACACTACTATCCTAGTGGTTTTCTCGTAATAGGGTGGGAGAAACCATTCCTCAATCCAAGCATCAATTACGTCCTCGACTCCCAGCAGGTCTCTCAGTATAACTAGGGGATCTATTCGTGGTAATAAGTATCCATAGTACTTTAACCTATAGTATAGCTTATGTATATAGCCACCACTATCTATTATTCTGAGAAGAACTCTGTCTCTAGCAGGTTTAACATCTAATATGTAGCCTTCAATACTCATTTCTCCCTACACCACTGAGTAAGTTTCCTAAGAACATGTATGATCACAGGCTCTATCGGGTCTGAGAATGCAATATTGTTGTAGAGATTCATAGTATCCTCGAAACCATCGAGTATCTTGAGCCAAATCCTCTTCTCATCTTCTGGCAACCTCTCGACGAGCTTCTTGATCCTAGAGTATTCTCTTATCAAAGCCATTCTGTGAGAAGGCGTTGTTCTACCCATACAGTATCACCCGTTCCGAGAACGAGTTTCTTATACGGAAAACTCCTCCTAAACCCGATCCTTTTGAACGGATGCTTAACTATCTCCACGTAGCACCACTTATCATCCTTAGGCTCAACCCTTAGGATCA
>JAMOPC010000466.1 GCA_027064845.1 Desulfurococcales archaeon
GGAATTAATCGGTAATCAGCAATAGCTATTATATCGGCTTCTTTGCCTAAATCAGTTACTTTTCTTATTGCTTGTACACTTCCACTTGTTTCTAAATGTACTTTGATACTATACTTTTCCTCGTATACCTTTGATAACTGATCTAGTGGTATCTTTAGAGAGCCTGCTGAGAATATTATTATTGTCTTTTCGCTCTCCTTGTGGTACGTATTATAGACCCAGACGCTTGTTACTAATGCTATGATCAAGACAATAATTATTGTTGCCAACATGTATTTGTTCAAGCATATTCACCTGGTATCTAATAAAAGAAACTTGTTGTAAAAATACTTTACTTTTCCAAGAAATTTCTTTAACAAATGAATCTATGATGAGAATAAATCTTATTAGCTACTTACATATTGAATTCAATAACAGGTATTTGAGGGCCCGTCGTCTAGCCTGGTTAGGACGCCGCCCTTACGAGCGGTTGGTGAAAGGGTTCGGCCCGTTAGGAGAGGCGGAGGTCCGGGGTTCAAATCCCCGCGGGCCCACTCTTCTATTTGCATCCAAATGAATATACTGATTTTATAAATTCTTTATGATGTCTAGAAATATGATTAACCTTTCTATAATAATAGTATCTGTTTGGTAGATTATTTAATTGTATAATATCAAATACTTATAAGTCCCATATAGTATTAATTATAATATAGGATAAGAGGTTTATCCAGGGGTGTGGGGTGAGATAAGATGATCCCCATGCCTCTGGTTAAAGATGTTATGTGGACAAAACTTCCTATAGTAAGTGGTGATCAATCCTTAGCAACTGCTGCTAAAGTAATGCTTGATACCAGGTCTCTTGGCGTAGTAGTCACTGATGCTTATAGAAGACCTATGATGGTGTTATCTTATAGAAGACTAGTAAAAGTATTAGCTCAAGGAGCAAACATTAAAGATCAAGTAGCTAAACATGCTGTATATACACCTATAACAATTAGAGAAACCGATAACTTAGTTGAAGCACTTGAATTAATGAAAAAGAACAATGTAAGGTTTTTGCCTGTTGTAAACGATCAGGGTGTGATTGTAGGTGTTCTTGAGCCCAGACATATAGCTGTAAAGATCTGGGAGCTACTACCATATGGTGGACTCAAGATAGAAGGAGCACTTAGGAAAATAGTTGTATTAAGTGGTGATTTAACTCTAAGAATAGCTGCTAAGGCTATGGATGAGAACGCTGTTCCAGAAGTATTCGTCAAAACACCTAGTGGAGAACTAAGAGTTTTAAGAGAATGGGACTTCTTAGAAGCAGTAGCATCAGGAGCACTCGATGAAGGAAAAGTAGCTGATTATGCTAGAGGAGTATTGATAAAGGTTCCATCTGGATATGATGCTAAGGCAGCTGTGGAATTAATGAATGAAAACAATGTATTAAGACTACTAATAACTGAGGATGGAAAAGAAAGAATAGTCACGATGTCAGACTTAGCGTTTGAGGCCTTGAAACTAATAAATGAATTAACTGTTAAAACAACTGGATTCGTACTAGCAAAAGTACAGCCTGGTAGAGAAGGAGAATTAACAGCAGATCTAACACTTATCCCAGAAGTCAAAGAAGTATTCACAATTGCTGGAAACTATGATTTATTAATTCGTGTCGAGTCAGACTCTGTCAGAGCTGTTTACAAAGTAGTAACTGAGAAAATAAGAAGTGATCCAAGAATCCAGGATACAATAACATACATTGGTGTAGAGATAGCTGAGAAAAAATAAATTCCATTATCAACAATATTTCATTATGACCCCGCCCCCCGGTAACGCAGCCGCAAAGGCTAGGAATGAACCGGGGATTCCCGGCCTTCAACACATACTTATTAGATAGGCTGTTTTTAGTACATCATTTTTTATAAGGTATCATACGACTAGTTCACTAATGGATGATGAATCCTCCTCTCACATAGACCGTGAGGGAGGAAGAACTTCACGGTAGCTGATTAAATTAATATTCTTTTCTCACGCTAGTCAATGTTTATGTAGAACTTAATATTTTATATAGGTGTTTCGTATAGTATCATAAGTATTAGATTGCAAGAACACGTATTGTGGTGATGGACTAGAATTGAAGTATCCTCTCGACAAGATATGTGTTAAGAGCGGGATACTGTGCCCAACATGTCAACGAAAAGTCGACACAGGTATCGTGGATAAGAACGAGATCCCTGTTATGAAAGCATTAATGGAGCTAGAGGATAGGCTTAAAGAGCTTAGGAGAGGAGAATATATTAAATCATATGATCTAAACGGTCTAGTGATAGTGTTAATACGTGATCATTGGGAAAAAGAAGAACTAGAGAAAATAAGTAAAGAATTATCCAATATTTTAAGGAGGAGAACAAAAGTTGTAGTATACACTAATGACAGGAAATATCTTGTTGAACAGATTCTTTATCCAGCAACATTATTGGGTATGAATACGTTGTGGCTGCCAGATGGAACCGAGCAAATAATTGTTCGTATTTCTAGGCGTGATCAAAGGTTTATAGGAGGAAGAAAGAGTCTTCTCGAGAAACTTCTTGCAGACCTTTTGAAGAAGAATGTTAGGATAAGGTTTGAGTGAATAACAGGTTTTCCTTGAATAATTCTCTCATAATAATTGTTGCATAATACCCTTTTTCAAGTATGAAGCTAATGTATAGTCTATTGTTCTCGATCTTAATACTTGGGTTTATTGGTTTAAACAATCCCTCTCTATACCAGCATTTAGTATATTTTATTAATTCATCATATGTGATATTCTCTTTGACTAAAAGATCTTTATAGTATTTTTCGGAATTAATGCATCCTGGCATAGGGTATCGAGTCGTTAATTTATTCCAGCCATAGAAATCAATTACTTTATTAAGTAAGAGATTATAGAGATATGAAGAATAAGCATCTATATAGAGATTATTGAGCATATTTGATAGAGTCTTGAGTGCTTTTTCAGGATTTTTGTTGTGTGAAAATATCTTTTCGTAATAGAGTTTATCATATATTCCTAGCCTCCTATTGATTATGGATTGTATTGATTCAAGTGGATAAATTGATCTTAGTAATTCTTTTGCAAATAAGTCGGTTCTTCTGAGAATAATGTATTTTCCAAGAATATGTGTGTTAGGTCTCTTAATACCGAATCTCTGGTAACCATAATAGGATGGCAGTCCTTTTTCAGTTATGGCAGTCATTATTTGTTTTGCTCTGTTATATTCTCTTGGCTCATTTATGATTAATGCGAATTTGTTTCCAGTTAAGTGTTTCTTCCTAGGCTTTATACGCGTATACCCGATTGGTTCGACAATGATATTTTTATCGTTAATGCTAAGATCACCGATGTTGTTTACTAGATATTTATTTATAAATGCGTATTGAATAGCTGTTGAGTCTCGATCCTTTAGTCCTAGTATATGTATGTTTTTCTCCGGTATACTTATTTTAGAAGAGATTATTCTTAATGCTTGGAATGTATCAATGTTTCTCTTAGTAATTCTTAGCACGATATAATTTCCATCCTCAGTACTAAACCCCAAGTTGTCCCAATCAATGAGTTCTTCAACTATGAAGTTTTTGCTTGAAACAATATAAGTGCATTTAAGCTTTTTCATTGTCAAATAGTATTTTAGTCCACATATATAGTCTAGTGGATGAATATAATGTTCTGGATTCATAATAGTTTTAACCCTCCAGTTATAGGGTCTATTTTATTCGATGGAGCTGGACCTATTCCAACCGCTGTTAATGTTCCAGGAGGAAGTTCTGTTAAGCCAGCATCCCTTACTATTGATACTGGTAATCCATGTTTCTTAGCCGTTTCAGCATACTTGAGTAATTCTCCTTCTGAACTGCCTTTAACCACTACTTTTTTCTGACCAGTAACCCACCATTGTTCGAACCATTCTCTTTTCTTCTTATATGCTTCAAAAGCAGCTATTACTGCTGCATGAGCTACTTGTACAGCTAACTTACCCTTACTCATCCTAATATCAGTCCTAACAATTATTACTTGTTTATAATCAGTCAAAGTATTCAACCCTATTATTTGCTATTACTTTATGTAGGAATATTTTTAAACTGTTTTAAACGTTGTATGGTATAGCTAAAAGGCTATGGAATTAATGGTGACATATATGGCGTCTAAGTACGGGTTAAAAACAAATATATCAATGTTGGAAACAGCTACTCCACCCGTATGTAGCAGCTGTCATAGAGTAATGGCGCCACATGAGCACGGTACCGAGTTCTTATGCCCTAACTGTGGACAAGTAATAATTAGAAGATGTAAGAAGTGCAGAAAATTATCTGTTCCATATGTTTGTCCTAATTGTGGATTCCGTGGTCCATGAGGTGTATATGTATGGCTAAGGTTCTCGTATTACTAAAAGTCTTACCAGAAGATATCAATATCGACCTAGAAGAATTAAAGGAAAAGATCAGACAAGCTTTGCCAAAAGGATACGAGATCAAGGGATATGATGTAGAACCAATAGCTTTTGGGCTCAAAGCACTAAGACTATACATATTCATGCCCGAGGAAACAGAAGGTGGTACAGAACCCTTAGAAAACGCGGTCATGAAGGTTGAGGGAGTTAGTCAAGTAGAAGTTGAAGCTGTTCACAGGATTTCTTAACATTAGTTTTTCTTAAGATCCCATTATTGGAAACAAGAATGTTTTCCTAGTTCTCGCAAGTATTTCTTAATCTAGTAAATATGATTAAATAGTATTACCCTAAATACAATGAGCTATACGTATATTTGGTTTAATGAAACAGTTTTTATTTACCCATATTATTTAAGGGGATAGGGAATTTTAGATGTTCTGAACTTTAGGTTCATGTATTGTTTTATCTTTAGACGTTATGCTTATAGCGGGTCGTATTCATGATTCTCACATGTATGCAGGGCGATGGGAGCTTTGCTCTAAGCCCTGCAGGGTTGAGCATAGATGGGAGCCCTGTGCCGTTGGGCTCGACAGCCGCCTATGACCCTATGGGATGAGCCGTCTAGGTGAGCCCTCTGGGCGAGGCGGAACCGATGAAAAACCGCACCACGATAAAATAAAAATATACAGAGTGATACGGTTAGAGGAAACGGTTTATGCGAGATAGGATATTATAGAGTGTGTTAGGTGGGTATCGATTTGAGCATTCCAGCGCCTACGAGAAGAAGTGAAAAAATCAAAGTTACGCTCAGAGTTCTCGAGAGTGAGCCTAGAGACGTTGGTAAAGGAATTGCTAGGATCGATCCTGCGATCATGGAGAAACTTGGAATAGTCAATGGAGACATCATCATGATTGAAGGGAGAAGGAAAACTGTCGCAAGAGCAGTTGAGGGTAGCGAGAAAGACAGAGGATTGGGCGTTATTAGGCTTGACAAGTTCATCCGTCAAAACGCAGGAGTAAAGATCGGTGATAAAGTCATTGTCGAGAAACTAAGTGATGAAGAAGTCAGAAACGCTACACTTGTAAAGCTTGCTCCAACAAAATACTATGCACCAATAGATCCTGGAACAGCGAGTTATGTCAAGAACAGATTATTAAATAGACCTGTCATGGAAGAAGATATTGTTACAGTCCAAATACTTGGTCAAGCGATTCCCTTCAAAGTAGTATTTACTAAGCCTAAAGGCCCCGTTATTATTAAGAAATCAACTAATGTCATCATACTAGAGCGCCCAATGGATCTATACAAAGTACCAAGGGTAACTTATGAAGACATTGGAGGCATGAAACACATTATCCAGAAGGTCAGAGAACTCGTAGAACTTCCACTAAGGCATCCAGAGCTGTTCAAGAGGCTTGGAATAGATCCTCCTAAAGGAATACTTTTATACGGACCACCAGGCACTGGTAAAACATTGTTAGCAAAAGCAGTTGCTAATGAAGCTGAAGCCTACTTCATAGCTATTAATGGTCCAGAAATAATGAGTAAATTCTATGGCGAGTCTGAGCAAAGACTTAGAGAAATATTTGAACAAGCCAAGAAAAACGCGCCCGCTATCATATTCATTGATGAAATAGACGCTATAGCACCGAAGAGAGACGAGGTCATGGGAGAGGTTGAGAGAAGAGTTGTTGCACAACTACTGGCATTGATGGACGGTTTGGAAAGCAGAGGAGACGTGATCGTTATTGCTGCCACAAATAGACCCAATGCACTAGACCCAGCTCTCAGAAGACCAGGTAGATTTGATAGAGAAATAGAAATACCACTTCCAGATAAGCAGGGTCGGCTTGAAATACTCCAAATACATACACGTGGAATGCCATTAGCAGACGATGTCGATCTAGGCAAATTGGCTGAGATAACACATGGATACACAGGTGCAGACATAGCAGCACTAGTGCGTGAAGCTGCTCTAAATGCTTTGAGAAGATACTTGCCAGAAATAGATCTCGAAAGCGATACCATACCTGTTGAAGTACTTGAGAAAATGGAGGTTAGAATGGAGGACTTCATAGCAGCATATAAGGAAATAGTACCTAGCGGTTTGAGAGAAATTTACGTAGAAGTACCAGAGGTTTCATGGAATGATATCGGTGGTCTTGAAGAAGTAAAACAAGAACTAAGGAGAACTGTTGAATGGCCTATGAAATACCCAGAAGTATTCAAGAGACTAGGCATTAAGCCTCCTAGAGGCATCTTACTCTTCGGTCCTCCTGGTACTGGTAAGACTTTGTTGGCTAAAGCGGTTGCTACTGAGAGTGGTGCTAACTTCATAGCAGTACGAGGACCAGAAATACTAAGC
>JAMOPC010000467.1 GCA_027064845.1 Desulfurococcales archaeon
ATTGTGAATGAGTCAATAGCGTATACATCGTATTTATCAATGTTTTTAACCATGTGTTTAAGCGTTAATCCTAACAAGTCTCTAGGTGTTGAATAAACCCATTTAATCTTAGGAATTTGAGTTGAATATATTGTGAGCTTACCAGTAATATAATAGTCTAAAACATCGAATCCTACATTAATCATTTGTCTCAAATAACCAATAGTAGTGTTTTCTGTTGTGATAACAGTTACTCTTAGAGACGATTTAAGTGCTCCATAAATAAATTGCTGAGTCACAACAGATTTCCCTGTACCATGTCCACCCTCAATAACTATTAGTGCTGGAGCAGGTATTCCGCCAGCCAGCTTCATGTCAAGTTCTTCGTTACCAGTAGATATGATCTTTACCTTAAGCACGAATATCCACCCACGCAGCAGTTGTTGTACCATACTGGGACGAGAATACTATCCTTATAGGAGATGATAATGAGACATAGTCTGTATAATCCATTGTAAACCATGCGTAGATCACAGCTGTTTCTCCTTCGTCAATTATTGGTTTCTCGCTAAAACTAACAGTATGGTTCTCTGTGAGAATTATTTCTTTAATATACCAGTGCGTCTTATAACTTAGCCTCTTAACAACGGTGTTATTACTTGCATTAAGATATTGTACTATGAGGTCTGAGCTATTGAAGTCATAGAGAGGCAGGTTTCCATCGTTATATAGATATATTTTCAGGGTTATATTGACTAAGGTAGAAGTAGTATTTACAACGCTAATAAGAGTAGTATTAGTGATTTTTATTCTCGATACACTCTTCTCAGCGTTAGAGCTAAGAGTCTTAACAACATCAACTAATGTATTCATAGCTTTCAATATAACACCGACTACGGCTAGGGATGCAATCATTATTATTAGTACTGAAGCAATAGCTGGTATGAGTGTCTCTGAAGGCATAAATACTCACCTCTCAGCCCCCTTTACTTATCCTGTCACATATGATGCTGTATATCCGTTGGAGAACGTTATTCTGATCTCTATTGGTTTAGCATACGTTTTCTTTGCAGTTAGAACTATTTCTGCTGTTTCTCTAGGTTTGAGAATATTATCTTGCTTATCATATTCTGTAAGATTAGCATTTCCAGCTTGTAGTTCGGAATATAGATTATAGTAATCAACTGTATTATTAGCATCAACTATGAATATATCTATGGATTTATTAAGATCCGAATATGGGATCTCACCCGTATTCTTTATATAAATATAGATCTTATTCTGAGAATCATCATAATAAGCATAAATTATAGAAATACTCGTCCTATATGTATCAGAACGAGTCTTTATTGCTATATTTATAGTATTCATAACTGTGTTTAACTGACTAATAACACCAACTACGAAGAGAGAAGCCATGATCACAGCAGCAATCGTTAGTATTGCATGCGTTATTGTTGTTGAGACACCCATTTATTGTTACCACCCTCCGCACTAGTATCCAAGCCTCCAATTTCTTTTTGTGATCGAGTCTCCTTCCTCATAATCATCAAGGTTTTTAGCATTGTTTTAGTGAGCTCTTCCTCTAGAGACTCATCCCTTACGCCAAGATTTTTCAATAACATATATAGCAGTATGACGCTTTCATCGGGTGATACTCCTTGTTTTAACGACTCCTCCACTATCTCCATAGAAGTCTTTAGTAATTCAACTTCCTCGCGTGGAATAATGTTTAAAGCCTCTATAAGCTTTAACAAAGCCTCAATACTACTCCGAGGATATATTTTCCTTAACTCATACAGCGTCTTTATAATCGTGATTGTTTGCTTAAGACTACTAGATGCTAATCTACTCCTTTCCTCTTTGACAGCTTCTTGGACACTTCGTATCATTGATAATAACTCGGGAGAGGTTTCCATTTTCTCACCTATAGTAGGTGGTTTAACGTATTCATGCTCAACACCTCTCTCACGAGGTTTAAGCACAAGCTTCTCTTCAGGTGCTTGGGGAAGACGACCTTCTTTCTCCTCATAAACGGTCTCCTCAGGCTTAACAGTTTCAGAAACACTTAATTCCTCTGAGGGAATAATTTCGGGTTTTCTCTCAACAATCTTAACACCAACTCCTTTCTCAGTAGAGGTAATCTCTTCTTTCTTCTTCACAGGCTTTTCCTCCTCGGGGGGTTTGTAGTAGCTATAAGGTCCTGTTAGATCAGATAATAAGGCTTTGATTTCAGCAATAGCTTTCTTGAGTTCATCAAAACCTTTCTTTAACTCTGTAATCTCTTTAACAACATCCATGGACGGAGCAGCAGTACTCACAGCTTCCACCTCCATAGGCTTTTCTTCAACGACAGGTTTCTCGACAATAGCTTTGGCAATAAAGTGCTTGAGTATTCTCCTCGTAAACAGACGGCAGTACCAACACCGACAGGGCCATAGCTTGTCCAGCAGCTTTTCAAGGCTAGACACATATCTCTAACCCCCTACTAGTCTCTTTGTCGAACCTCTTAATCCTTCTAAAAGCATCAACAGCAACATGGAAAACATAAGTTCCAACAAATACCATTCCTAGCCCACATCCTGCTAAAGCTACTACTAGTTCAAAACCACTTAGAACACTTATGAACAACTTGGCTAATACAAAATACGAAATTAGCAAAATTATGAAAATTACTAAATTGATTAAACCAACAATAACGAACCCGCTTCTTGCCTTTTTCCAAACAATACAAACACTCATCAAAACCCACCTAGACACGGACAATGTGTGGGGGGTGGAAAAAATAATGTATTTTTATTTAATTATTTTATTGAGTTGGTTAGCCTAGGTTAACTAGTTCGTTAGCTGTCAATGAAGGTGGCACAACTCTCTCAATTGTTAATGGTGCTCCCTGTAATGGCCTAATCTCAACAGTGAACTTCTGATACTGAGAAAGTGCTAGGTTACTCGGTAAGCTTATTACGAGAAGGAACTTCTCACCAGGCTCTAAGACTGTGTCATCATCACCATTGATTATGTAAATTTTCGCACTTATTGTGGTCGCATTAACATCATAGAGGTTCTTATAATCTACTGGTGTTGAACTAGGTTGTTCAGGGTCATTATTGTCGTTGATCTTACTAAATGTTCCACCTGGAAGCATTGCTAATACATCTATTCTATCATGTGCGAAATCAACCGCTTGTTGTCCTGGAGAGATCTTTAGCGGTATATAAATTGCTGCTACCTTTGTATTACTATCTACATATCCTAGCACGCTTCCATCTACTTCTAGTGCTGAAGTGGCTTCGTTTAGGCCTTGTTGCATAACGTCTTTGCTTTTCTGTGTAGTGTACATACCCATGTTTAGTACTACGAATGCTAGTGCTGCTGCTACGATGACGAACGCTATTAGAACGATTGCTGCTTCAATACCTACTATACCTTTCATTTACCTCGTCACCCCCTTGATCCCCCTCAACGGGGTTTCCTATAATATTATTTAGAACTAGGTTCTTTTTATGAAGAGCTACTCTTTCGACGATTGGTCGAAATATTTTATGTTATACATATTCGACGGTTCGACGAATTCATGTGGTTGTGTATTAAGTTTTAAGTAGAAATAATTACTAAGGATATATATGTGGGGGAATATCTACGCATCACTTGATCAGGTGGTTTTGAGCAGATATGGTATTGGATACAATGCGTGATGAAGATAATCGTTATGAATTTATTGGTGGCAGGTTTCTTGAACCATTAGTGGATGGTCTCGTTGTTAAAGGTGCTGTTATTGCTGATTTTCGTGAAGGAGTACTCATGCATTGGCCGCCTGAAATCGATCCGAAGATTTTAAGTTTTGCTGAGAATATTTACATACCATTCATTCATTTAGGCTACATCGTTATTGATTCGTTTGATTCTCCCAATAAGTATTTAATAATACAATTTGGTGAAAGAATTCTTCTTCTAGTTATAGATAAAAGAGTGAAAGGAGAAGAATTAGGAAATAAGTTATTGAGGAGTTTTAGATTTCTTTTCTCTAGAAAATAGGTAATAGAATTAGATACCTTGGGTTTAGAAGAGGTTATGTTTCTTCTTTAGATAGTGTAGTAAAGTATTGAATCCTATTTGAAAAGTCATAATAATTAATAGGACTGGTAGAGTTTCGTGTATTAGTCCATAGTGTTTAAGTATGAGTGGTATGGAGTAAAGTAGACTTATTAAAGCATTACCTTTTAATGCCATCTCAATAATCCATGGTGTCCGGAATATTTTTTGAAGAAACCTATATGTTTTTGACCAAATGTATGCCTTATAGTGATACGTTTTATATAATAGCTCGTATCCTTTCTTATCTAGTTTAATGCATTTTCTCCCTCTCCTCTCATATAGTCTAAATACCCTAGTAGGATTCCTAGTAAATGATGCCAGAATTATTCTCGCCTTATGATCATCGCACCCAGATCTCGGCATCAAGGCATCAACTTCTATGTCTCTGTCATCATTCATACCAATATTTGTAACAAGCCTGTAGAGACATAAACTGAGATTTAACTCATTATAAAGTGCTAATCTCACAGCAGTTTTCAATAATGCATCATCGTCTATTTCTTTCCTAGGCGTAAGGATTGCCAATAGGTTTCTCATGTATTCTTTACCATACTCGCTTAGAGCTACATGTATTTCGTGGTTGATTTCTTTCTTCACGATTAGGTTCTTTTTCTGTAGTTTCCTCAGGGAATCAAGTATTGTTTTTCTATTAAAACCCGTGATCCTTATAAGTTCTGAAACAGATACAAACTTGTTTAATGCGTATAGATTAAGTATAATGATTAATTGATTACTTGCTTTTGAGAAATCAATAACTTTGTCAAGTTCTTTCAATAAAAGAAGCCTATTTATATAGGTACTATGATACTCTTTGTTCAAATCCATACACCTTTATAAAACAATAAATGATCTATGTATTTTTAATACGTATAAATAGTATGGTGGTTTTATCTATATTAGATATATATGTTCTACGTTAAATAAAGCTTAAGACGAGATAATTAATTAAATAAATTATCCTTGATCAACGAAGGGTTTATAAAGGGAACTAGAAGCCAGATACTTGAAATATCTATAGAATCATTTCTAGGATAAAATAGGCAATCACCGAGTAAAGGACCGACAACGCTATATCTCTTAACACGTTATCTTTTCTTATTCCAGTAATACCTATTTTCATCAATAACACACCAACTATATTTGTTATAGCGTATCCTACGCTAAACATTAGCGAGAAAGAATGTTCTCCTAAGAAGACTGTTGTTATCCTAGCAAATATTAGTGCTAATGGAACATTTACAAATAAGTCATTCCACCACGAGGCTGGCGACAAAATATATCCTACGAGGAAAGCAGAGGACCTGAGTAATACCTTTGTTTTAGACATTTCTTTTAAAGAAAACAAAACCAGAAAAACACCTCCGTAATACTCTTATCTCTACTCATGTAATACCATGGGTGAATAGTTTTAAACGAGAGAACTCATTGTGCCTATTACACATGATGTGATAAGTTAATATAGGACTATGATCAATAAGGTATTATCAGTATCATGAAGAGTTGATGTAGTCATGTTAAGAAACAGAGACGTTGCCTCACAGTATATACACAAGTTCACGTGGAAAGAGATCAGCGACCCTATTTACGATTATGTATACTTTAATAGAGAAATAGAGGAAGAAATAATTAATAGCTTGGTATTACAAAGACTACGATATATTCTACAATTACAAACAGCACACCTAGTATACCCGGGTGCGGTACATACAAGGTTTCAGCACTCAATAGGAGTAATGCATCTAGCAGGCTTAATGGCTGAAGACGCTATTTCCAAAATACTTGTATTCTATGGCAAAGAATACCTTGAAGACTATAAACCAGATTCACTTATTCAAGCCGTTAGACTAGCTGGCTTACTACATGATGCTGGTCATGCATGTTTTGGTCATGCGTTCGAAGAAGCACTCCTTTGGGGCAACAAGAATATTCCAGAAAAAGTAAATAATCATGAGAAAATAGGCTATTTGATCGTGGAGCAATTATTAGAGAAAAAGATTAGAGAATACGAGGACACTTATGGATTAGACCATCTCTATAATATATTAATGAGTATACTGGGACCAGATGAACCCCGTGAAAAAATCCTACAGCTCATGAGATGGTTAATCAAGGATAGCTTGTATCCTGCTGACATACTCGACTTCCTGCGAAGAGACAGTTACTATACAGGGACAAGCGAATACGGATACATAGATTATAATAGGTTATATAAAAACACTTATCCCTACTTCGAGAACGGGAAAGCACTTCTTCTACTAGATAGGAACACGTGGGGAGAATTCAGAGCATATCTCTATGCTAAAGCAAACATGTTTGAACACGTATATTATCACAGCGTCAATAGAGCATTCGATATATTATTAAAGAAAATACTCGTAGAACTGGATCCGGAGATTGGATTTACAGAGAAAATAATTGATGTAGCCAAAGGCAAACCGTATGGGTACTTATTATTGACAGATTCAAAGCTTTACGATGTAATGCTCGACAAGGCAATTAATTCTACAGATAAAGTGGGTAAGCTTGCTAGAAGGTTACTAATTGATAGAAAGCCAGAATGGAAACGTGTTGGGAGAGAATATATTCTCAGCGGACACAGAGGCCCCCATGCCGTCAAGTATATTCTTAGATTCATTTTTGACAGAGAATTCAAAGAAATAATGGCTGAAAAAATCAAGGAAACAG
>JAMOPC010000468.1 GCA_027064845.1 Desulfurococcales archaeon
GAAGTCCTAACCGGTAATAGGAAGACCTACGGAATGGATATTGTCGGTGGAGTTAGGAGAGACGTATTAGGAGATAGAATCAATAAAGCAATTGATACCGTTAAGAAGATCAGGGCTGAATATAAAGAACTCTACAACATGCTCATCAACAACACAATCTTGGTAAAGAGAACAAGGGGGATAGGTGTTCTACCCAGAGAAAAAGCTATTAGTTACGGCGTTGTAGGACCCGTTGCTCGTGGTGCTGGATTAGATATTGATGTTAGAAAAGATCATCCATATGCAGCTTATAAAGAACTCAGCTTCAACGTCCCCGTATATAGTGAGGGAGACGTACTAGCTATTACTCTTGTCAGACTCGACGAGGTCTTTGAGTCACTAGATTTGATAGAGCAAATACTCGACAAATTGCCGAGAGGCCCTATCATGGCTGAAGTCAAAGAGATCCCGGCTAATAAAGAAGCTGTTGGAGTGGTTGAAGCACCTAGAGGAGAGGATATACACTATGTTAGAAGCGGAGAATACAACAAGATCCAGAGATGGAGAGTTAGAGCACCTAGTTATGCAAACATCCCTCCTGTAAGAGAAATGTTGATAGGTTATAGATTAGCAGATGCTCCAATAATCTATGCCTCTGTTGACCCGTGTCTAGCATGTACTGAGAGGTACTTGGTAATAGATATTGAGACAGGGAAGAAAACGATCATCAGTGATGAAGAGTTGAAGGCAAAGTCACGTAAATTATCAAGAACCATGGGGTGATGAGTATGAGGAAGTACTTCGAGAAGACAGATAAGTGGGTTGTAACTTTTAGGTACCCCTTAGAGCCATTGGAACCACCTAAGGAGCTTAGAGGAAAGCCAGAAATAGACCCGGATCTATGTATTGGTTGTGGTGCTTGTGCACAAGCATGTCCACCGAATGCTATAACTGTTCATACTGATTATGATGAAGGATTGAAAAAGGTGCGTATATTCTATGGGAGATGCATATACTGTGGTAGGTGCTGGGAAGTTTGTCCAGAAGGAGCTATTAAGCTTACAAACTTCTTCGAAATGGCTACACCTAATAAAGAAGACCTTGTTTACGAAGTCGTTCTCCCCCTACACAGGTGTCCGAGATGCGGTAACTATTTAGAGTTTACTGAGAGACAAGTACATAGAGCCTATACTCTTCTAACAAGGCTTCCAGAGGAGAGGAGGAAAGAGCTTCTCGAAAGAATGTTTTTGTGCCGTGATTGTAGGAGACAAGTTTTCTCCCTAGAAGAATTCAAGAATAGGAGGAGGGATAAATATGTCCAAGCCTCTCAAACCCCGTTTTAGGAGTGTATGGGTTTTCCACGTAGACGCTAGTGCTTGTAACGGTTGCGACATAGAGGTACTCGACGTACTTACTCCATTTTACGATGTAGAGAGATTCGGTGTTAAACTGGTCCCAACGCCTAGGCAAGCAGATGCTCTCCTCGTAAGTGGTTCTGTTAATAGACAAGTTGTTATTGGTTTAAAGAGAGTATATGAAGCGATGCCGCCTAAACCAAGAATAGTGGCAGCCATTGGTGCTTGCGCGATAGCTGGTGGTATTTTCTATGATAGCCTAGCAGTATATGGTGGTGTAGACAAGATCCTCCCTGTCCACATATATATCCCAGGTTGTCCCCCGAGACCAGAAGCCATTCTCTTTGGCTTAGGACAATTACTTGGACTCGTTAATCAGAAGATTGCGCCGAGAACAATATATGCTACAATGGGTGTAAGGGATAGAGTATATGGTGTACTATCCAATGAGAGACTCTACAAGGATTTGAGGTACTATTTGACAAGATATGTTGGTTACTATGATAGAGAATACATACTCGAGGACATGTTGAAAATAATAAACTCTGCTAAAACACTTGCAGAGCTTAGAGAAAAGATAATAGATAGAGCCTCTAAGATAAGGGATCCAAGGCTCCGAGAAGTTTATAGCATAGCTGGTGGATTTATAGTAGAAAAGATTAGAGAGGAGATTAGAACTGTACAGACTAAGCGTTGAGATACGTAATAAGCGTCACAAATTATCAGCTGAGACTAAACACTATGAAGCACTATTCGGCGTGGTTGAATACATAGGTGAGTTCAGCGAAGACTTCTTGATAAACATGTTTTCAAGCATTCTCTCAAAAGACTCCTTGAATACATTAGCAGAGGATTTTAAGAAGAGAAAAATCATTAGAGTCTATGTTAGTGGAGAAGACTTGTTAAGAATGCTTAAGTCGTTAAACATTAAGCTTGAAGAAAACATATTGAACGACTATGAATATGTATTAGTTCTAGAACCAGTTGCAGCTTCTTAAATCGATAATGGAAATATACATATTGGTTTGTCTTTTTGCTGTCTTAATTCATCAAGAGTGCTAGTTATAATATTAGAGTAAGCTTTCAATAGATCACTATATAGTTCCTTTATATTATCAAGAACAATTCTCCCAGTATGAGTATATGTGGTTTTACCATGCTCACTACCCCCTCTCTTAGTCTCTATTAATTGTACTCCTAGAATCCTCTCTAGCTTTTCCAGCTCCTTAATAGTACGTCTTATCTTAGTATAAGATGCTCCAAGTGATTTGCTTGTAGCTCTTATACTCTTATACTCATCGAGTAGGTCCGCTATAGATAAGAATTCCTCATCAATTACTACATCCCCTATCCTGAGGAGGGGTTTCGAATTTTCATAAATGAATCTTATAAGAGAAGATACAGAGACTTGTCCATGCCCATGGCATAAGAAGGCTATACAGTCTCTAAACATGATCATTTCAACATCTGGTTCTTTGTAAGGCATTAATATAGTTAGGGGACCTATAGGGTTTCTGAGGAAATAAATTAGTACATTATAGTTGAACCATTTAGTTGTACAGTGACTAGCCTTCCTAAGATCTACGAGGTACTGTATATGATCCAGTATCTTATTATTCTCGATCAATAAGACGGGTCTATAATTGTATATCCTAGACATGTCTAAGAATAACTCTAGGTCATCTCGACTTGTTTCTTCACTCACTTTTAGTATGACTATTCTCTTAAAACCGGGACGTATATACATGAGTTTCTTTAGATAACTTCGAAAAGATATAACATCTACAAGGTTCTCGCTATACAGTATTATATAATCATATGATCCTAGATGCTTTAGAATATCTTCATTAAACTTAGATATATCATCTAATAAACCCATAACAATACTATGAGGATAAACCTCTCGGATAAACTCTCCACAATCAACCATATCGAATGGAAGATTAAATATAACGTTCTTACCATAGTTTTCGTTAGCGTACTCAATAATTGTTTTATCAATACTCTTAAAATCAAACTTTAAATCACTAAAAATCTTTGGAAGCATACCGAGTTTTCTAAATATGAAAAACTGATTCAAACACATACCACCCAAGAAGTATTGAAAGACACACATTATTGATTATAGGATAACAGAGCTATATTAACATATTCAATCAAAAACGTTTCTGGTTAACAAGATAAACCCTTTAATGAAGAATTGGCACAGTCAAGGATTAATAATTGTTATCTCCTAACCTATTGTTCTCAATACGCTATTCTATATCTGATCCTTATTCTTGAAAGATTTCTAAGAGCAAATAATTTCTCCTTCTCACCGATCTTTGCTTCTGATACTATGTTTTCAAGAATGCTTATGACTTTTTCTGCTTCTTTCCTATTGACAGGGTATGGTACTCCATCCTTGCCTCCTATTGCGTATGCGTACTCGAATGGATCATATGGGGTATTTACCGGATCTCTTGTGTCTGGAGGTTCGTTATATATTAGGTCGCTGACTAGAGTTAATGCTCTAATAGTATTCGGCCCAATTCCTCTTACTAATAGGAATTCTTCGTAATTACTTGGTTGGATCTCATATATTTTCTTGAGATTTTCTAGTAGTCTCCTCGTTATTCTCAATGGCTTATATAGTATGATCTTGTTTTCTTCTCCAATATGTCTTATTACTCCTGTCTTAGTAGGAGTTATGTATTCGAGTATGGTTTTCTCTCCTCTTATTTTCCTTAATGCTTCACTGATCAAACTATATATTTTGTTAGGGGTTTCTAGAGCTAAGTCTAATATGGTACTTCTTGTTTTCCTACTCTTATCAGATACAAGGTTTAATACTAATTCATGCTTTATACCAGATACAGCGCTATGGGGATTATCAAAGAGTCTTTTCGGCATATACCAGTGATATCTTCTAGCCATTTTAGCATCAATATTCATTCCCTGCTGAATTATGCTCCAAACCCCATTTTCGGAAACGATGAGTGAGTGATGATAGAGACTATAACCATCTTGAAGCATTGCAGAATCAATCTTTGCGATAAGCCTAGAAGATCTCTCTAATAACTCCTCATATTGTGTCCCGAGATCTAAGACTTCAACGGCTCTGGGGATTTCTTCGGGTACCTTCCTTGCATTCTTACCCTTTCCTCCTAGAACTAGTACTCCTAGATCAGGATTACTCCATGTAACCTCTTTCAATATACCTGTTGTAACAGTTGTTGATCCACTACTATCCCAATCCATTCCAATAATATTATTGAATGCTTGAAACCATAAAGGATTAGAAAGTCTCTCAACAACCTTGTCAGGACCGAACTCCATTACCATTATTTCAAGAATAGCTTTTGCTAAATTCTTCATAATCCTAGCTAGCGAAGGAGGAACATGACCCTCATGTAATGGTAGCTCAGATATTCCTTCCAGCATCATTTCATTCATACCAGTATATTTAACCCCCTTAAATAATGATTGAATAAATCATAGAGGTTGAAGCTCTTCTCTTTCCGCTTACTATTAAAACAATATGATTATTGAGGAGTAGAAATGGGGGGATTGCAGTATTATCGTCATACTTGTGATTTAGAGGGATATGGTTATTTTTCTAATGTTAGAGGATACGGTTCTAAAAATAGACTTGATGAAAGAGTTTTGAATATGAGTATTGTTCTAGGATACGATGTGAATAGGATTTCCACTAACTATTGTCGTGAAGTAGGATTTTCGGTTCTTTACCTACTATATGTTCCAATAATGTATCCATAGGCTAATACGTGTTCCTTGATCTTGTCTAGGAGAAGTGATATATCTGCTCCTGGCGGTATATCTGGTTTTGTATCTAGAGCTAATACTATGATATAGTAGTGATGGGTTCCATGTCCTTTTGGTGGACATGGGCCATTGTATCCTATTTTGCCGAAGCTATTAATGCCTTGATACCCGTAATTAGTGATCTTGGTCTTTGGAATATTTTCTGGGAGCTTGGATGTATTTGGCGGGATATTGTATAATAGCCAGTGATAGAAGATCCCAGATGGTGCGTCGGGGTCAACCATTAAGATGACTAATGACTTAGTATTCGTTGGTAAATCGAGAATTACTAGTGGTGGAGAAATGTCTTTTCCAGTGCATGTATACCTATCTGGGATGCGTGTGTTGTTTTTAAATGCTGGGCTATAGAGGATTATAGTTTTGGGTTTGTCTCTTAATAATTTCCCTATATTTGTATCTTTTAGGAGAAAGTTTTCTTTCTTTTCCAATGATTTATTATAGATAGTGTAGTAGCTTATAGATCCTATCACGAGTATTAATACTGTTATCAGCATAATGTACAGGTATTTTCTTTGCAACGAATAATCACCGATAGTCTATTTTTACTAACATATAGTATTATGAAATTAGTGTATTAGATTTGTCTATGGTAAAATGTTTTCATTTTACAAGTTATAAGTCATGATAATGAGAGTTATTTGGGAAATATTTGGTATATAATTGGTCTTAACATGCCTGATATGTGGAATATAGTAATTATTTTGTTTTATTGTGTCTGCTTTTGTTACTGGTTAATGAAATGTTGCCTTATACTTATAGGTGCTTTCCCTATGGTGAGACTATGAATGATTTTCCTTAAACAAATTGTTTTCACAAATAACAATGGTTTTCGATTATTTGCTCCTAGATCTTGAGATTGATTAAGTACTTTAAATATTCTTTTGGTAATGAGTTTGTTGTAGCTATGTCTTTATATATTTTAGACGACATGCGTGGTATGCGTTCTTTTGTTGTAAGATCTACCTCGTATAATCCGAATTTTTGTCTGAATCCATGTGGCCATTCATAATTATCTGTCAGAGCCCAGTGCATGTATCCTTTAATTTTTAGTCCTTCATCTATTAGTTTCTTTAATACGTAAATATGGTTTACAATATAGACTGGTCTGTAAAGGTCTTTGGGATCGGATGTGCCGTTCTCGGTTATGATTATTTCGTCTGAGTATTTGCTTGCAAGCCGGGCTGCATCTATGAGTCCTTCAGGATAGTTCTCCCAACCCATTCCATTACAGAATCTCCCGATCTTGGATAAACCATGGGGTGTGCATGCGTGACCGTATCCTACAACTGTGTCAAAATCTAAAATACTATATTTCGTGAATCTCCCAAGGTGTCTTTTGACGACTACTCGTGTATAATAATTTAGTCCTAGCCAATCCAGTTTTTCTCCTAAGACGCTTGGCTTAATGTATGTTTTTCCGTCTAGTTCTGAATCGAGAACTCCGTTCTTTATAGCGTTCAATATGATCTCGTTGTGGAAATATGAGTAGTGTTCAGCTGCAATACTGCTTTCCTCATCTCCCAATCCATAGGAGGGAATAATATTATATATTATACCAACTTCTGCTGCTTCTTTGGAATCATGGTCTGCCTTT
>JAMOPC010000469.1 GCA_027064845.1 Desulfurococcales archaeon
AACTTGCTAAGACAATCGGATGAAATCGTGAAAGTATTCGTAGAGGTAGTTGAGGGGCTACAGGAAGATAAAGATTTCGAGAAAATATATAACAAAATACATGTCCCGAAGACAAGAATAGAAGAAAATAGAATAATGTTTATGGAGTATCTGATCAGGTTAGGTGAAACACTAAGGAATAGACAAAACTATATAGCGCTTGCAAATGGGATAGAGAAATTCATACAGTTACTAGATGGAGCTACTTATAGACTAAGCTTATTTAGGAGAAAAGGGTATCACGCCGACAACGAAATATACAATATGCTCAAGGAATTAGCTACAACGATAGTATCAGAATATAGGAGTATATATGATGGATTAACCAGGTTAAAAACCGATCCTAAGAAAGCCCTTATCTCTATAAGAGACTTATCAAAACTTGAGAATAAAGCCGACGAATTGTACAGAGAATTAACATTTACAATATACTCTAAGTACCAGAACCAAATAGTACCACTAATGGTTTTAAAAGACGCTATAGAGTTTATGGAGAATACAGCAGATTTACTAAAGTCTATGGGTGAAGAACTACGATATCTAGCACTATACAGAATACTAATAACGTGATATATTACAAAGAACCTTGTATAGGTTTTCTCCTATATAATAGAGTAATTGTATCAGATCCTATATGTGCAAACAAATTATATTGGGAAGGATTTTACGGATCCTTTCTAGGGATACAAAAACCTAAAAGTAAAAACATTAATGCACCTTTAGAGCTCTCATTAATAGAAGCTATTTATCTTCTAGAAAAAAACAGGTTAATAGTATATGCTGGTAGTACCAATGTATCTATTGATGAATTAAAAAACGTTGCTAAGAAACTTGTTAATAGATTCAATGAATTATATGCTGTTTATAAAGATCTTAGAGAAAGAGGATTTGTTGTTAGGAGAGGGTTAAAGTTCGGTTGTGATTACTTAGTCTATAGATTTGGTCCGGGAATAGACCATGCACCATACGGTGTTCAAGTCTATTTACAAAACGAGTATTATGATCCAATAAACATCGTGCGCATGGGTAGATTACTTCACTCTGTAAGAAAAAAACTTATCATAGCAATAGTCGACGAAAACACAATAAAGTATGTTGTTTTAAATTGGTGGAAACCTTAAGGAAGGTATATAAGCTGTTATGCCTATATAAGGTCTAGAAGACTTGTGAAGAACCATTAAGAATAGAGACATGTGGAGAAAATAGTTTGAATAAGATAACAACCCTACCTAGTAATCCGAGATAAGAGGTGCTCATTTATATGAACAAGAGAGACCCTCGTCCTCGCTTCCAGCGAGATCATCCTCATCGCCACTTTCAACAAAGACCATTCCAGAAGAAAATGTTTCCAATGCCTATAGGCGAAAAATGTAATCCACTTTGCCCCTTCTTTATATGTACTCGAAGAGCATTAGTTGTAGGAAATAAGTCATACAGAGGAAAAATTAGGAAAGTCGCATTTTGTAGACTAATAGGAGGAGAATGCATAGGTGCAGAATGTAAATTTGCCTCATGTAAATTGAATGCCTTGTTACCTGATGGACGTTGCGCTAAAGCATTAGAGAAGAAAACCAAAAAGACTACTGACGAAGACTTATTCAAAGAAATGAGGGAAATAGAAGACTACGACGTAGAAGACTTTCTCTAACTAGTTCCCCATCTAGGATACAACTCATTTTCTATACCAAGCAAATCTAGGATCTTACCAATTATGAAAAATACCAAATCATCCACGGTTTTGGGTTTAATATAGAAAGCTGGCGATGCCGGAAAAATAATCGCCCCCTCTTCTGCTAGAATGCTTAAATTCTCTAAATCAATTCTCGAAATCGGAGTTTCTCTAAAAACTATTATTAATTTCCTCTTAATTCTCAACAGGGAAGATGCTACACGTAATAGGAGGTTATCCTGAATACCATGTGCTAGTTTAGCAACTGTATTCATAGATGAAGGAATAATAACCATATCAGCATCATATAAGTTAGAACTACTTGCTAGAAACGAGTCAATATCTTCTTCACTAAACACTTTGCTAATACACTTGATGTTTTCGAGATATTGTCTTAGACCAGTTATTCCAAGCTCATATCTGGCTATAAGCTCCGACGATCTAGTATAGATTACGTAAATTTCTTCATACCTACTTCTAAGTAATTCACATTGTTCTATTAGCTTTAAAGAATAAACGATTCCACTAGCACCGCTGATACCTATAATTATCTTCGTCATTGATAACACCTTAAAGGATCAGCCCTGCGCGGGGTCATCACTAATCAGACCTTTCGAGCCTCACCATCTCCATTAATAAATGACCTTTATACTGGAATATAAAATAATGCTATGAAATAATCCGTGGTGATTAAAACGTATACTAGATGGATTAATCCAAAGAAACTGGATGAACTACTCTATGCACTCAGAGAAATAGGAATAGATGTCTGGAGACACTCATACAGTTATAGATTAATATATAAGAATAAAATAATTGCCAGTTTACACATATACCCAGGCTATAACGATGTAACAATTAGAATTCTGGGCATAAGCAAGGAAACTGCTATGAGCGTAATGGATCGTGTGCTTACAAAGATAAGAGAAGTCTTGCCTTACTATAAAATACATGTTAAAACAATAGAGCCTAAAATAAAAATTGTGTAATCTATTTAGTAAAATCATTAAATAACCTAGATAATCCATGTTAAATATGTGGAGACCATTATGTCCTACATTGAAAGAATTCCTACTGGAATAAAGGAATTCGATAAATTAATACAAGGAGGAATACCAAAAGGATTCACAATAGCAGTTGTTGGAGAACCAGGTACTGGAAAAACAGTTTTCTGCATACACTTTATTGGAAATGGACTACAACTAGGTGATAAAGGAATTTATGTAACAACTGAAGAAAGCCGTTCGAGCATTATTAAACAAGCATTAATGTTCGGGTATGACTTTGACTCAGCAATCAATAATGGCAATTTAATAATAATAGATGCACTCATGGAGGAAAGAGGAGACCCTTGGAGTTTAAGAGAATTAGAAGTAGATGAATTAATAAATAAGATTATAGAAGCCAAGAAAATGCTTGGTTATGGACATACAAGATTAGTCATAGACTCTATGAGTGCTTTCTGGCTAGATAAACCAGCCATGGCTAGAAAATATAGCTATGTAATAAAAAGGAGACTAACTAAATGGGATTTAACAATAGTTCTAACAAGCCAATATGCCGTGACTACCAGTCTTGGTTTTGGTTTCGGCATAGAACATGTAGCTGATGGAATAATTCGTTTTAAAAAATCAATAATTAATGGTAGATTAAGGAGATTTCTTGTTATTGAAAAAATGAGACAAACAGACCACGATAAAAGAGTATATGAGATAGACATAGTTGATAAAAGAGGATTGGTAATTGTAGGTCCATATAATATATCGCGAGGCGAATTCATGATACCTGCATCAGTTATAAGAAAAATAATAGAATCTGAAATTAAGAAAGAAATAGAATATTAGTCTTTAGAACTAAATTATGATCTTAATATCGTAATCTAATTCCTGTACTCCAGGCTCATGAATTTCCGGATCCTTTCCAGTCAAGTGTTTAAAGAACTTACAAGCAATTTCATGAGCATATTTATGAAGAGCTTTTATCGATATATTATATTCCTCTTTGATCGAGTCCCAGCTTCTACCCTGTAATGCTTTTGCTATTAGAATTATTTCTTCTATTTTGGACAGTTTTATTCTTTTATCTTCTGGAAGAAGCCAATACAGTTTAGCAAGTATATGCATTAAATCAGCGGCAGCTTCGAAGGTCATGGGTCCTACACAATATATCCATAAACGATCAAGTTGTACTGGTGTAAATATTGATTTTGTTAATTCCTTTATAAGCGGTTCACCATATGATAGTAAAAGGGAAGCTACGCCTATTTCCATATCTTGGTAATTAATGGGAAGTGCTTCAACAAGTTTTAGTTTGAATTCTTTGTTAGCACTTACAACATATCTATAAGTAGACTTATTAAGGGGTTTTATGACTAATAAAGTGTATTCTCCACTAACAGGATTCCTATCAGGACTTATGTGGACAGGGAAAAATCCATTCTTTAACCAGAACTTTAGTAATTGTTCATTTACACCAAATCCTGCAGCTATCCAATCTAGTTTCTTTGATATAGCTTCCTCAACAACTTTCTCTAGTGCCCAACTACCGATTCCTCTACCTTGTACATCGGGATGTGTAGCTATTCTTACAATACGCCATCCCATCATTTTAGCGAATTCCTTATACCTTAAATGTTTTAAAAATCTATCAGGTATTATATTGCCAGGTATTCTACCACCTTTAAGTAGTTCAATGGCTGTTTCATCATCTATTTTTCCTTCGTAGGCTATTTGTAATGCACAAACAATTTTTCCGCCCTCGGTTTTTACAGCTCTAACAATGTGATGTGGTGCATCTGCGATCATTCCTAGATCGTCTGGCTCATTTCTATAATGTGCTAATACATATATCCCGAATAATTGTCTTAATTCGTCTTCTCCTTCCTTACTGAACAAGTACTCTGGATCATATTCTACATAAACAAGCCTCTTGTTCTTTATATCATCTAGATCTTTCTCAGTCAATTCTGCTGGTTCAGCATCAAGGAGGAGTGTTTTAAACTGCCATTCCTCAATTGGGTCATTAATAGAGTAACGTATCGGTTCGTTCATCTCATATTGTATAAGCATAGTATTCTTATCCTTCTTAATCCTTTGCAGAAACCTTACCGAAAAACCTCTACCAGCACCTTCATACCCATGTATTGTTGTTGAGAACACTATTCTACTATGGCTTTGCCATATTTTATGAAGCATTGGAACATGAATACCTGCTGCTTCATCTACTACTACAATATCTCCTCTGAGCTTTGGTATGTTTATAGGTTCCCAATACTCAATACTGAACTTATCGCTTCTCAACTCAATTACGTATCCTTCTTTCTTAATCACATCATATTTGTACCCGAGAGAATCAAGTACTTTTCTTGCAAGACTCATCAATGACTGGACATTACTAGGGCTAGGAGCTGTAACGAGTATTCTTGGACGTGGCTTTACTTTTCTCAGTAAATGTATTAATCCAACAGATCCTATACCAACGGCACAAGATTTACCTCTACCACGATCAGCAGTTATTACAATTACTCTTTTCTTTCCTTTCTTAGGTTTCTCGTAGAGTTGTTCCATTAACTTGATTACTTCCACCTGATCTTGTGTAAGAGCATGTTCATAGATTTTCCTTGGAAACAATGATTTTTCAGGTATCCTTACTTTTCTTTCTACAGTTTTAACGCTTCTTTTAAGCTCATATTTTTTAATTACACGTTTATTCTGTGCATCATATATTCCTATACCTTCGAATTCTAAGAGCTTATTCTTCACCCATGATATAAAGATATGACGGGGTTCAGGAAATTGTGGTATCGTTAATGTTCTCTTGAAAATTGTCATAAAATTATCCCATTCATTCCAAGGGGGTACTAGAAAAACTATTAATCCACCTCCTTCAACTATCCCTATGAGCCTTCCCAAGTCATTGGGCTTTAAGTCCTTAGTTAAATCCATGATTAGAAAAGAAAAAGTTGATCCTAAATAGCGTTCGCTTCTCTCATATACACTATATGTAAATGAAGTATATTTCACATTGAGATTCTTATCAAATATTTCCTTCATTAAATTAGCATCATCAAATTCGTCATGATAAATATATAAGCCATTATATTTACTTTTGTCATACTTATGTCTTTGTTTTTCGTAATAAGATATAGCACGTGCAGCAAGTAGTCCCAATAATATAGGGTCATTACCGGATATAACCATTAAAGCCCTAATTTTGCCACGAACTAGATCTTGGGCTTTCTTGCCATAAAGTCTAAGAAAGCGCTGAAAAGATGAAGGAATGGTGTATGTATTTGTATTCATAAAAAACACCTCAAGTTAAATACTTATTTTACATACGGTAAGAAATTCCGGTGAATTTCTTTAATTCCTTAGCCATTCTCTCATATCTCTCAATGTCTTCACGTGTTAGACTTGGTGGTACATGTTTTAGTGCTTCAAGGAAGTGACGCATTTCTACTGGTCTTACTTTGAATTCCTCCCTTAACGCTAAAATAGCTGCTTCTCTACACACTGCTGCTATATCTGCTCCTGTATATCCTTCTGTGCGACGAGCAAGTTCTTCTAGATCTACGTCTGGTGCTAAAGGCATTTTCTTAGTATGCACCTTGAAGATCTCTATTCTAGCCTTATAATCAGGTGGTGGGACATATATTAACCTGTCAAACCTGCCGGGTCTGAGTAGGGCTGGGTCTAGTATGTCGGGTCTATTAGTTGCTGCAATAACTACTACTTTGCGTAATGGCTCTATACCGTCTAGTTCCGTTAATAATTGATTTACTATTCTATCAGTTACGCCGCTTGTGTCATGACGGAATCCTCTTGCAGGAGCGATAGAGTCTATTTCGTCAAAGAATACTACCGCAGGAGCTACTTGTCTTGCCCTTCTGAATATTTGTCTAATTGCTTTTTCTGATTCTCCTACCCATTTGCTTAGTATTTCTGGTCC
>JAMOPC010000470.1 GCA_027064845.1 Desulfurococcales archaeon
GCTAAGCTTACTTGTTTTTTAAGATTTTCAAGTTCTTCTAGTAGTTCTTGTAGTCTTGACTCTAGGGTTTTAAGGTGTTCTTCAAGCATATTCATTCTTTTCACGAGTGATTCGATGACTTGTTGTTGGATAGGTTCTTCTCTACGAGGTTCCTTAAATACGCTTATTTCATGAGTAGCCGTTTTTTCTCCAATTTTTTCGATAGCCTTCTCTTCTTCTGTCTTTTCTTCTACTTCTTTCTCGGTTTCTTCACTTGTTCTTGTCGCTTTCTTCAATATGTTTTGGACAAACCATTCTCCTTTCTTAGTTAATACGTATCCTTTTCCAGCTTTTTCGATGTAGCCATTGTTCTTTAGCTTATATATAAGTGATCTTGTAAGGGCTGGTGATATTTCCAAGTATTCTGCTATTTCCTTTAGTGTTGCTCCTGGGAACTCGTTGATAAACTCTAATATTTTCCCTGTTAGTGTTTTTCTTGTCATATCTTGACCCGATCAATTATATTGTTGGCCCGCTCTAAAATATATATTGTGTTTTTAAATTGTTTTCTTTAAAATTATTCCACATTACAATTTGCAATGGAATTAATCTTTATATATTCGTTTGAAATACATTTGAAACGAATTCGTTAGTTATTAATTAGAAGAGGGTTAGAAAATGGAACAAAAGAAATTATATAAATTAATCATAACGTATATTATGATAATGCTGATAGCTGCTTTAGTAATAGGTGTTGTTTACAGAGAAGTTAGTAAGGCATACTTATCAGACAAAGAATTTGAACAACAAATCATGTACTCGTACTTTCTGAGTTTATGTCACGGACACACCTTCATGGTAGGAGTATTAATTCCTACAGCTATACTAGTAGTAGTATATGTTATTGAGTCAAAGAACCTTGGCATAATAAATTATAGCTCCCTAGGGAAAGCATTCATGCTATACATAGTATCTGCTATAGGCATAGTACTACTATTGCTATATAAGGGAATATCTATAACAACTAGTGACGCGTCATTAACACAAGCATATAATAGCTTGTATGGAGGTAACTTAGCTCTTAGAGAATCAGTGTATGGATTAATACACTTATTACTCGGTATATCCATTGTTTGGATAGTAGTAGTTATCCTTCGGAGCTTAGGAGAGAAGTAGTTTTTCATCGAATTAAATAAACATGTGTGATCGATGTAGAAGTTATATAAAGGTTTTTTCTCTTATATGTTAGGGAAACCTAATTAATAAAAATGGTGTATAAGATGTCTTCTGGACTATTTGACGAGGAAACAATCCAAGCACTCAAGCAGTTATTCGGTTCATTCAAGAAAGAGTTAAATGATTACTTAGTAGTAGACGACCTCGAGAAACTATCTAAACAGGAAACAAGTACTCATCACCACCACATACATCCTCACCACGAAGGATGCCCAACGTGTGGCGAAGCAAAACTTCTTGCTGAAGAACTCTCAAAAATATCCGAGGGAAAGCTAAGATTCAAAATAATTGATTTGAAGAATGCTGAAACTGCTACTCTTAAACCCAGGTATACACCAGCATTTATATATGATACCCCTAAGAAAAACATTAGATACTATGGGTTGCCTAGTGGTCAAGAATTTGCCCCATTCATCTATATTCACCAATATATCGCTAATAATATAGTGAAACTCCCAGGAGAGGTTATAGATCTGGTTAAAAGCATAGAAACGCCTCTACACATAAAAATCTTCGTAACACCAGAATGTCCTTATTGTCCAATAGTTGTTGACGCTATTAACCAGATGGGTCTTGTAAATGATCTACTGCTTGTAGAGACTATCGAAGCTATTGAGCTCCCATTAGAGGCTGACATGTATGGCGTATCCTACGTACCCGATATCATTATAACTGATCCAGAGAAACAGACAGAGTATGGTGTAGAACCTATAGAAAGAATAAATGGATATATGCCTCCAGAAGAACTAGCCAAGATAATTAAAAATGCTTCTGAAAAGCTCTCCAAGAAATGAGCTGATCAACCGTGGTTGATCGTAAAAGAATATGGAGAGCTGAAGACTATTTAGAAGCAATATATGCTATGATAAAGAAGGGAGAAAAACCTGGTATAAGAAAACTAGCGAGAATACTTGGAGTTAAACCGAGCAGTGTTATCGAGTATTTGAGAAAACTTGATGAACGTGGATACGTGGTTTACAAGCGAGGAGGTATTATATACCTAACTGATAAGGGAGAAGAGATCGCTAAGAAAATATATGAAAGACACAAGCTGATAAGAGAATTTCTTCTAAGAATAGGTGTGCCCCCGGAAATTGCTGAGGAAGATGCTTGTTTCATTGAACACGGTCTCCACGACATAACAATAGAGAAATTATTAGAGCTTATGAAGAAGCTTAAGAAATAATTTTTTCCAGGAAAACAATGTTTCGAACAGGATCGTTGCCGTATAAGCATTTTTTATCATAGAATATAATAGTGTTCTTTCCCTCGGATTCAGCCTTATTTAGAATTTCTTCATTTAAACCACATATTAGAGAAGCTTCTATTGGATGATTTGAGGCCTCTGGATAGATGTATATATTAATTATTTTTGGAAAATCAATTATGTATCCATAAGATAATCTATGTATTTTTACCAGGTATACGTTATTGCTAGCCCCCCTACAGGTTATTAGGAGTTCTTTGAAAAATGTTTTCTCTAATAGATTCTTTTCAAACAGTCTATCTATCGCTTGGACAATTCTATGTAAGCAGGAGTGCTCCGAACGAATTCTCGCTGAATAATTAGCTAAGGATCCATTGCCAAGTGATAGGATTGTGAAGGATTCAATAAATGCTTTCTGTCTATTATTCTTTCTATGGAGAAAGCATGTATATAAACCAGTAAATATCCATGGATCTACTTTTTTGTCTGTAATATATGCTTCTAATACTTCTCTTTTCTCTCCATAAAGAAAGTGTATGTATCTTTTTTGAAGTTTTTTATTAATTCTTATACTAGCGTCTTTCTCACTTATCCATGATATTGTTTCCTTAACTCCTTTACCCTCTATGATTATTGTTTTGTTTTCTAAATAAATATTGTAATCAGGTTTCTCGCAGAGAATATCTGGTTCACAGCCTCCGATTATAAATGCTGAATATGTTCTAGCAATAGTTGAAATATCTTGTTCCTTGATACAAATCTTCATGTTTTCACGCACAAGCTTTTCTTAGGATATCTATGATATCATCTATACTTATACCCAGTAGTTCAGGCTTTATTTTCTTATATAGTAAGCTTATAGTCTTAATTGCTTCACTGATGCTTTTACCAGTAATAGCTTCTTGGAGTTTATCTATGAAATCTTCAGGATATGCGAAGAAATCACCACTTATTAAAATATAGTTTATTCGGTCATTACAGTCTATGTCTATTTGGAGAGTTTTACCGCCTGGGACTCTTTTAATAAATGTTCTTTTATTCAACATTCTCACCTCATAAATATCCATACCTTAGACTCGTATTTGCCATAAAGCTTTTCAGCAAGCTTTCTTTCACTAACCGTTAAATTACCTGGTAGGAGCTCATCTATGCCAAATGCTTTCTTAAATCCTTGAATAAGTGCATTAATTATATCATCAATACTTATTTCTCTGCCCAACTCTCTATAAATAGTTGTAACTCTATCGGAAACCCTAACTACACCATGATCTTCTAATTTTATTCGTGGAGGTCTAAGTGTTTTCTCAAGCATATCGAGGTTCGTATTATACATTAATGTACCATGTTGTAAGAGTGATTTCTTCTTCCTTGTTTGAGCACTTCCAGAGATCTTCTTATTGTTGACGAGGATATCATTCACGGGTTTATAAACAGCCTTTAACCCTAGTTTTCTAAGAGCATAAATTATCCCCTTACATATAATTCTATAAGATTCCATAATGTCTCTACCAATATCCTCTATATCAGCAATTACAGCATATGTTATCTCACCTTCAGAGTCATGATAAACTGCGCCACCACCTGTTATCCTCCTAGTGAAATCTATCTTATTCTCCAACAAGTAGTCAAGGTTTAATACTTCTCTAACTTTTTGGAAATAACCAATGGTTACTCCGCTTGGCTCAAATACATATATTCTAAGAGTATTAGGGACGAGGTTTTTCTCTCGATGAATAAGAATTGCTTCATCTACTGCCATATTCCAATATGTATTTCCTTTATCAATAATCAGTCTCCAACTCATCTTAGACACTCTTATAATAACTTTCTTAAAATATAATTGCTAGTTTTAAATACTGATTCATATTTATTGAATAATCAAAATACTATAATAACACTAATTCTTGAGTATTAAAATAATGATTACCCAGCAAGCTAGATGGGAGTAAGGAGTGATTGCTGAAAAATACGTTGTTAGAGCATCAATAGGGTCATTATCACTTCTAGGCTTATCTGATACAAAATTCGAATTATGGGGTATGAAGACAATATATTTATTACAGTTTTCTGAAACTGGTTGTTTAGCGCATTGCAGTTTCTGTGCACAAAGTATCCGTAATTTTAAGAATAAGAAATTCTTAGCAAGAATAACTTGGCCCTCATTAGATTTATCTCAACTATTAGAAGCACTTAAGAGTAATAAAGACAAGTATGCAAGGATATGTTTTCAAACAGTAATTAAACCTTATTTTCTCGATGAAGCCCTATTCATGGTTAAGAAGATCCACGAGGAAGTTCCAGAGAAACCTATTAGTTTAGCAATAACACCAATCCCAACAAGTTACTTAGAGAAATTCTATTCAATGGGTGTTGATTATTTAGGAGTTGGGCTTGATGCTTCATCCCCCAGCGTATTCATTAAAGTTATGAAGCCGTATTCTTGGGAAATATATATGGACTATATTGATAGGGCTTTGGGAGTTTTTGGTGATAAACACGTCTATGTGCATTTAATAACCGGTCTAGGTGAGAGTAGAGTCGAGCTCTACGAATTAATGGAAGAACTGATAAACCGTGGAGCAGATATTGCTCTATTTGCATACACATCCATAAAGAAGAATTATCCAATGGTAGACATTTATTATTATAGAGAAGCACAGATAATAAGATATTTCTTAAACAGAAATTATTCATTAAGAGAATTACTAAACCCGGACAATAATCACTTAGAAAAACACATTCTTGAAGAAATAATTATGAACATTGATAAATACTACGAAATCTTCTTAACAAGCGGATGTCCAGAATGTACAAGACCATACTATAATGAGAGTCCAAGAGGACCATATTATAACTTGTATAGCAGAAAACACTTTGAAATATACAAAGATGCATTACTGAAACAACTGAGAAAACTACTAGAAATAGTTTCGGAGAAGAGATGATGAATACATGGTTCTCGCATTCATTCCCAGCAAGAAATTCCCAGCTATAAGCATTACAGGGTCTAAGTGCTGGTTAATGTGTACTTATTGCATGGGTCGTTACCTGAAAGGTATGATCCATGTATATTCTCCAGAAGAATTATTGAAGATAGCAGAGTACTATGCAGAGAGAGGAGCAGTAGGCCTTTTAATTAGTGGCGGATTTACACGCGAAGGTAAACTACCTTTTAAACCGTTTATAAAAACCATAGAAGAGATCAAGAGAAAACATGGGCTCATCATAAGTGTTCATACTGGCCTAGTTGATAAAGAAGAAGCTATCATCCTCGAAGAAGCTGGTGTAGACATTATTGATTACGAACTGGTCCTCGATAACACTATTATTAAGAATATGAAGCACTTAAACAAGACTATTAATGATTATATTGACTCATACGAGACTCTCCTTAAATATGGTCCTCCATACATAGCTCCACACATATTAGTTGGTCTAAATAATGGAGAAATAACTTGGGAATACGAGGCAGTAGATTACTTGGCCGAAAGCAATCCATACATGGTTATATTACTTATTCATATACCAACGCCTAACACACCTCTACATTATTCAAAAATTGTTAACATCGAAGAGTTTATTGATTATGTAAAGTATGTGAGGAGAAGGATTAGAGGAGAAATAAGCCTTGGATGCATGCGGCCCCCCGGGCTCAAAAAGATCCTAGACCCCAAGCTAATAGAATTGAAATTAATTGATAGAATAGTTAACCCAAGACCAGGAACTATAAGAAGATTTAATTTGAAAATAGTTCCAACATGTTGTTCCGTGCCTAAAGAAGTTCTTATCGAGAAACAATTATTGTAATGATCCGACAGCCACCGCTTCTTCATCCCAGTAGTACATAGGTCTGTAGTGTTCGGGACCTTCTTCATCTAATCCAATAATATCTTAATGAAAGGTAATTATTGTTAATCCTTGCTTAGCGAAATTTACTTCACTTTATACCTAGTAGAGGATATAGTATATAATAACAATTCCTTCAATAATTATTCCGCTTAATAGTATGATTGAGTGTTTTATTGAATCCTCTATTGGTATGGGATATTTTGGCCCACTCAATAGTCTATAATAGTTGATTTCCTTTACAAGCTCACCATATTCTATAAGAGAAGCCATGGCTGGAGCTATTCTTGTTTTTGTTTTTTCTTTCTTCAGCTTACCTATTGCTAGGGATTCCATAATAGTTGTTAATCCATATGGTGTTATTCTC
>JAMOPC010000471.1 GCA_027064845.1 Desulfurococcales archaeon
GGAGTGAACTCTAGGTTCGGGACTCCTGTTATTCTATCATTAATTATTTTATACACCATACCATGCCCCCTCACATTATTTATACTTGTAGAACTGGTTCTATGATTTTTCCATAAACCATTGTATTAGATGGGACATTGACATTTGATCCTATTATGGATGATAATATCTTACACCCACTATTAATAATGACATTATCCATTAAGATTGATTCCATGATTTCACTATTATGAACCACTACATGCTCCCATAAAATACTATATGATAACCTAGAATTCCTTACCTCACTACCTTTTTCAATAGATACATACGGTCCTACAACAGATTTTTCATCTATGAAGGAATTAGGCCCAATATATACTGGTGGAATAATTTTTCCCTCGACAACGGTGTTTTCACCAATATATACTCCCTTCCTGATCATTTTTCCCAGTGGATAGTATCCATCTACTTTGCCTTCGAGAACATCATATACTACCTTCACATAGTTCTCGGGTCTTCCAAGATCTTCCCAATAAGTATAAGGAGACATTATCCAACCATATACATTGTATCCTTGCTCGATCAAATAGGGGAAAACATGTTTACCCCAATCCATTAGAGACGGATACTCATGTATAATTTTCAAGACATCATTACTAATAATATAAAATCCTGTATTTACTAAGTTAGATGAAAATCTTGAAGAAACTCTGCTAAAAGCCAGACTTATAACATAGAGTTCTATAGAAGCAGGTTTTTCAACGAAATGTTTTATTCTACCATTTTCATCAATTATAACTACTCCATAGTGTAATGGGTTATCAACTTCTTTTAATGCTATTGAGGCTATTCCACCGCGTTCTAAATGATACTTCATAAAAGCATTAAAATCAGCATTGCAGACAACATCTCCCATAGATATTAATATATTATCCTCATCTCCGAGAATATCTGATACTAGCCTAACAGCATCAGCAGTGTCCTTACTATCAGTAATCTTTACAATAACATCTTTTACTCCTTGATAATAGTCTTCGATCATATGTCCCAAATACTTAGCTGGCAAGATAAACCTTGTATATCCATGTTTACGTAACCACTCAATAATCCTATCAACCAAAGGCTTACCAGCCAATGGGATCAATGGCTTGGGTCGTGTTAGAGTTAATGGACGAAGTCTCGAACCAATACCTCCAACAAGAACAATAGCAGTATAGCCCAAAGCTGAACACCTCTCCCTATCATATTCATTTTATCATTAATAGGTAATTAAGGAATAAAGAACAACAAGGAATAAGATAGATGATTTCATATATAAGGGTAAAACTTTATTCAGAAACATAGTATTAGAACAATAATATTGATTAATACATGTTTAAACACTATTCAGCTACAGGTGTTATGAATAAAATGGTATTAGAAGGAATACGTAAAGCTTTATCGAAATTTTTAAGTGGAAAAGGAGATTATGAAAAAGCTGTTCGAGAATTCATTAAGGAGCTTCAAAAAGAACTTATTCGCTCAGATGTTAATGTTAGACTAGTTTTCGAGATCACCAAAAACATAAAGGAGAGAGCTCTAAAAGAGGAACCACCACCAGGAGTTACTAGACGAGAATGGTTTACAACTATTGTTTACGAAGAATTAACAAAACTCTTTGGCGGGGAACAAAAACCATCTGTGAAACCTCCAAAGAAACCATGGATAATGCTACTGGTAGGCTTACAGGGTAGTGGTAAGACAACAACAGCTGCAAAACTTGCATACTATTATAAACTAGAGGGATACAAAGTAGGCTTAGTAACGGCCGACACATATAGACCAGCAGCATATGATCAGTTAAAACAGCTCGGCGAGAAAATAGGAGTACCAGTTTATGGCGAGCCCCATAACAAGAACGCTGTCGAAATAGCGTGGAATGGTGTAAAGAACTATATTGAGAGAGGATTCGACATAGTAATAGTTGATACTGCTGGACGACACCATAGAGAAGAAGACTTATTGAAAGAAATGAAAGATATAGCTGCTAAGATAAACCCTGATGAAGTTGTATTAGTAATAGATGCAGCTATAGGTCAGCAAGCATATGAACTCGCGAAAAAATTCCATGAAGCCACACCCATAGGGTCAATAATAATAACAAAACTAGATGGAACAGCAAAAGGTGGAGGAGCACTATCAGCAGTAGCAGCAACAGGTGCACGCATAAAATTCATCGGTACAGGAGAAAAAATAGACGAACTCGAAGTATTTCATCCACCAAGATTTGTTGCAAGAATACTTGGAATCGGCGACTTAGAAGGACTAGTTGAAAAAGTTAGAAGAATAAAGGTAGAGTTTACCGAGAAAGACGTACACGACTTCATAAGCGGTAAACTAAACATGAGACTAATATACAAACAACTAGTAAGCGTTAGAAAAATGGGTCCACTAAGGAAAATCCTCCAAATGATACCTGGTCTAGGACTAAAACTACCACTTGAGATCGAGGCCGAGAAAGCGGAGGAGAAAATACACAAATGGTTAGCGATCATAAACTCTATGACATACGAGGAACTAGATAAGCCAGAAATCATTGATAGAAGGAGGATTAGAAGAATAGCATTAGGTGCTGGAGTAAGGCCCGAAGATGTTAGAGAACTATTAAAACAATATGAGTTAATGAAAAAACTATCCAAGCAGATAAGGAAGAGGAAAGACCTGCTTGAAAGACTACAACTCGGTCTTAGACCTTGAACTTTGTTCCTCTAAGAAACATATTCATTTATAGTAATAATCCCTGTAAAGAACTAGGTTTGACGAGCAAAGTACTCCTCTATAGCTTTATAACGAGCCATGCAATACGCATAGATACGCGACTATATATTTATGATGCTGAGAACAATATCGTTTATTTCTTCGACGGATACGAACTAAGACATCTATATGCTCAGGAAAAAAGTCTTCAAGGCTTTTCCAAGAAGATATTTTGCGAAAACAAACTATACCCAGGCGTCAAGATCCACTCATTAGCTATAATTAAAACAATACTGCCTATACAAGACCTTTATATAATAATGAGAAAGACCGTAAGCGAGACGAGAATACATAGAACACTGAATAAGATTATAACAAGCATAGGAATAATCGATACAGAAACCCTGTGCCTTTTCAACAATTATATATCTGGAGACATCATATCCCTCAGCACAGATTCCAAAGTAATATTTATCAATCAAGCACACTATATCCTAGACAACCACGTTGGGGGGTGGATTAGAAGATATGGAACAATCCAGAGAGCAGAACGCTTCAAATAACATAATTAGTAAAGCAAGGAAGGTTTTAACAAAATATCCTTTATGTGACCACTGTTTAGGTAGATTGTTTGCAAAACTAGGACTAGACCTTAGGAACGACGAGCGTGGAAAAGCAATAAAAACATTGCTCCAAATGATTCTTCACCAAGAGCTTCGAGAAGAAAAAATTAACAAAGAAGAGCTACGGAAATATGCTCTCAATGCCGGTGATCCTATTACAAGGTTGTACCAGAAAATATTTGAAGAGAAGATAACTAGTCTAACCTGCTACATATGTAATAATAAGCTTTCACAAGAATATTTTGAAGAATTAGCAGAAAAAATAGCAAGCCTCCTCAACGAATATAATGCATATACCTTTATTCTCGGTGTCTCTGTTCCCCAAGAACTAGTACTCAGGGAGATAGAGGTTTCCAGCATCATAGGTCTTGAAACAAGCGAGTCAATCAAGAATGAGATCAAGAGAGAAGTAGGAAAAATAATAAAATATAAGTATGGTTTTGAACCAGACTTCACATACCCAGATGTAACAGCTATAATAGACTATGTAACAAATGAGATCAGATTAGTGGTTAATCCTATTCTCATTGAGGGAAGGTATTGGAAAAGAGGGAGAAATATTTCACATACGATCTGGGTTTCTAGAACAGGGACAAGGGAATACCCTTATAGCCTAGAGGAATTCTTCAATGATAGGCTAAAAGAAGTCTTCGAAGCGGAGAGAATAATACTTCATGCTTCTGGTAGAGAAGATGTTGATGCAAGAATGCTTGGAACAGGTAGACCCATGGTTTTAGAAATAAAGAACCCGAGGTTTAGATATGTAGACTTAGACCTCGTGAACGAGCTCCTCAAATCGACTTTGATCGAAGCAGTTATTCATGGAAAATCATCAAGACTTAGGATCGAATATTTGAAGGGAGAGGGATCTAAGAAGAAGAAGGCATATAAGATACTTATTTATACAAAAGACCCCGTCACAAACGATGATCTAAGAAGACTCGAGGAATTCTTTAAGAACCGAGTAGTTCATCAAAGAACACCTCTTAGAATTTTGAGGAGGAAAAAAGATACTCTACGTGTTAGGAGAGTATACTTAGTCAAAACCACGAAGATAACAGATCATTTATTCGAAGCACTTGTTTATTGTGACGGCGGACTCTATGTTAAAGAACTTGTTCATGGTGACAATGAACGAACTATGCCTAACTTCTCAGAAGTCTTGAATACTAGGGCTACTCCGCTAGAGCTGGACGTAATAAGTGTTGAGACACTATAATATGCTTATTAATGGGTAGAGCAAAGTTTTATTTATGGTTTAAATTATTAAAGACATAAAGTATCTCAGCCCCTACATGTTTAAAATACGTAGACAAGCAATATGAAGAGGTATAAGCAATGGTAAAGGCCCCTAAAGGCTTCAGACATAGAACTAGGAAGGTTTTAAGGAAGCATATCAGGGAGAAAGGAGCTGTACCATCACTTAGTTTGTTAATGATAGAGTATAAGCCTGGTGATAAAGTCCATATCAAGATAAACCCAGCTATCCATAAGGGTATGCCTCATCGGAGATACCATGGTAAGACAGGCGTTGTCATTGGAAAACGTGGAAAAGCATATATAGTAAGTGTGTATCTTGGCGATAAAGAGAAAATATTGTTCGTAAGACCAGAACACCTCAGACCTGCAAAAGCATGAAGTCATACAAATACATAACATTATATATAATGTTTTATAAAACAACACATGTCAGGAGGAGTGACTTATTATGGCAGAAGAACTAGATATTGAAATTTTAGAAGAAAAACACTTATCTAATCCCGAAGCCTACAAGTTACTAAAGAAAGCAGTAGATCAGATCAGGGAAAAAGAGGGCTCAATATCTATACTGCTCTCTAAAACACTTCATTATTTATCAGAATTCTCAAAAATGGATCCAGAATCTGCTGAAGCTCTTAGAAAAGTTCTTGAAAAATATGATTTAAAAGAAGAAACTATTATCATGATCATAAATATTTGTCCCACAACACTTGATGAACTACGAACATTGTTTGAGTTAGAAGAAAAAATCATAGAAACAGACACGGCAAATGAGATCTTGGAAACTCTGAAATCTTATTGTAAAAACAAATAAAAAAGTAAAAGAGGTTTGGTTAAAACTCGTCTTTTCTAACCGATTTGTTCAACATGAATTATAGTAATTAAAATATTTTTGACTATACACTAAATTATACTAGGAAAGGTTAAGAGATGATCTAAGTTGTATGGGTATAGGAGGAGAGAAAGAACGTTTAGGAGTAGAGGGGATAGATTCTTCCCCCATGAGCCAGCTATAATTGTACTTGATTTTCTGGAATTTGGAAATCCAGCTGATAGGCATTTTGAGCATAGGAACAGACCTGTTGTACAGGGTATTGGAACGAAATACTTTACATTAATGGAGGCTATTCCTCTTCCAGCTATAAGGCTTGAGATACTTGAAAAAGTTGATCTAGGACCTCATTCTAAGGTAAGGAAACCCATTAGGATTACATATGATGATTTAACAAGCCTAGCTAGGAGTAATTTAGAAGAAGCGATTAGAAAGATAATATTAGAGAACGAGAAAGTATTCGTTGAGTTCTTCAACATAGCTGAACCTGTTAATATTAGATTACATGCCATCGAGCTGTTACCAGGTGTTGGGAAAAAGACTATGAGGCATATTCTCGAGGAAAGGGAAAAGAAGCCTTTCGAAAGCTTTAAGGAGATAAAGGAGAGAACAAAAATTGATCCTGTAAAAATACTAGTTGAGAGAATACTTAATGAGCTAAGAGGCGGTGAGAAATATTATTTGTTCGTAAGACCAGTTGATAAACAGGGGATCTATCTAGGATACTTGGAGAGAATATATGGGGAATTGTTTTAGTCAAGATTTCTCTTGGTTAATCAAATGTATCCTCCACTAAAATATCCTGATCTTTTCTACTGGACCCTTAATACTATCAAGAAACATGGTATAAAAATTAAGAAGAAGCTCAGTCAAAACTTCGTGGTTAACCCAAAGATTATAAAAGACATAATTAAAAGGATCGAACCTCATTACCACTGTATTGAGATTGGAGCAGGGATTGGCACATTATCGTATTATTTAGGGATCGTTAAGAGGAAGTATTGTGTACACTACGAGATCGATGAAGAATTATGCAGAGTAGCTGTAGAGTTGCTGAATCCTAATAGTGTTCTTATTAAAGGGGATGCTTTACTATACGATTGGGTTGTTGAGGAAATTGTTT
>JAMOPC010000472.1 GCA_027064845.1 Desulfurococcales archaeon
AAACCTATGGACACAAATACGTCTCTGGGAAAACTTCCCTTAACAACATGATCACTTATAGCACCAACTATTATAGTCCATCCAACATCACTATAGTTTCTCCAAGGAAGCTTTACTGAACTGATACTTGTACCATCAACGTTTACAATTATTTTTGGCCCGCCAAGTATTAGGTCTTTAACGTCATCGGGATACTCTAAGTATTCACCGGGGAGTCTTGGCGAAATAAATTTTTTAACAATATTTTCAAGCAGGCTTTCCTCACTAATGTTTACTAGTTCTTTTCTTCCACCAGCCAATTCATCCACCAAGCAACATATTTCAACATTTTATTAAGACCCTTGACCCATGGAATAAATACATGGTGATTACCAACAGCTTCTTCCATAAATGAATCAGCACTATATGGGCCCGTATCGACGATTAATTGTGTCCTACAATAACCGGGTTCAAGGTGGCCCGATTCAATAATCTTAGCCTTAATAACCATTAGTTTCTCTAGCTTTTTATCGAGCCTAGCAAATAAGCCTTTCTTATGCCTCATATTACACACTACAGCATAGGGGTAACCTGTTTCAAAATGAGGCATTAAGTAACAGTTCTTCCCAATGAGGGGAGCAATCGTACAGTGAGCAAATCTAAGATAACCTCTTCGAGCACCACTGGGGTTAGCGATCCAGCCTGGATAACCAGTTAGTGATAGACTCAGTGATAGAATTAACAAGCTATAATAATCGTTCTCACAAGCAGTTGGAATACCATCATTATTAAGCATGGCTACGGCAAGACAAGGAGTCACATGGTAACGAATTACTAAAGGGAAACAATCGATACTAACCGCGTTCGCTCTGTTTTCAACTACTAGTTTCCTCAAACCATAGTATAAACTGATCAGCTCCTTTAAATAAGAAGAATCAATGCCCGACAAGTCAATGTAATCATTAATATGTTTAACTAATTCCGAATAATCAGTTTCACTCATAGACCTACTTATATTCATTAACTCATCATAATTTACATGAATAACATTAAAACCTATGATCTTTTCAAAGAATACAGCATCGTTACTTGGCTTATCTCCGCTTGAAACCTCTAGTACTCGCATATTTTTCAATAAATCTGCCGCTATAATAGCTCTGTAAAAGTAAGTAAATTTCTCTAATAATTCATTCTTATCACTATAATAGATCAGTTTGACCCTATAACCCTTATCCAAAAGTTTTGCTCTAACGGAGAGTGCTGATGCTAAACTATTATGCTTATCATTAGCAATGAGAAGCACAGGCTTATTGTACAATGTAACAGTTCTATAGACTAGCCCACTAGTGCCTCCTGTTAAGTGCACAGCTATGATTAAATCATATTTGTCAAGAGAAATATTAGGCACACTAGTATAGATCTTATCAACGACATCAATATGTTCAAAACTACTCATTACTGACATTACTTCAGAATATAGTTTTTCATAATAATTTTTCTCATGTATACTTGATGCAAATCCCATGACAATCATTCTCAAGACATACATCACCCAACCTAATACTCTATGATAAGGGAATAAAAAAGTATAGAAAAACTATTCATGACACAAGGAACTAGTTGTTAGACTGAATACTAAAACTTTCTCGATAAACATATATTAATTATTGGCATGAACAAATACGTGAAATTATACTTACTTATAACATCCATGTACTTATTGATAAAGCTACAAACAAGTTCTTTAGTGTTCCTGTAAGTAAATGGATCCTTTATCGATTGAGCACAATACAATAAATTATCAAGGATCTTGGGAATTTCGACAATGTATTCTAACCTATTCCGTATAAAGACTAAATCCTCATATAATCTTAGAGCATCAAGATAACGTTTATATGCTTCGTCAAAATTGTTGTGCATCATATTATATTCAGCCAGTCTCAAATATATGTCTCCTAATAATGGTTTCTCAAAGAACCTACTCTTAGGAGAGTATGAGAGTATTTTCCTATAATAATTTATAGCTCTTTTTAAATGACCATTCTTTTCATAATATTTGCCTATTATAAACGCTAATTTTATCGCTAAATCATCTTTATTAATTCTTGAAAAAACTTTTTCAGCCTTCTTAGCCGATTTCTCTATATCTCCTCTGTAAAACATTATTATGGCTTCATATGCTTCTCTATATTCTGGCTTAATTTTAGGAATGTTTCTATAAAGATAATTATATGCTTCTGTATAGAGACCATTCTTAATCAAAGACTCTATGTATAGTTCAAAAATATCCCAATCAAAATATATTTTTGACGAAACATTACCGATCTCATATACTATATCGGTGTAACCTACATCAAAATACAATCTCATAAAGTTCTTAAGCAAGAATATAATTTTACCTGAAATAAGATCATTAGGATCAATAAGTTTCAAAATTTCGGTTAAACCTACTCCAATTATTCGTAATGCCTTAATATCTTTCTCCTTAGCTAGAAATCTTGCTAATCGATAAATTACTTCAAGTACATCGCTTATCCTTCCAGGATCCTTAGAGATAATGCTTTTCGCATGATCTACTAAGTCTTCTAAAAATAATTGCTCTGTATAACTGCTTGTCCCTCTAGAAGCTATGTATCTCAATACATAGTAATTCAACTTTATGACTGGATCGACGGTTCTCCTAATCAGAATGTCATCAGATTCAATGATCACTGTCCTATATAGTTTCTCACCTAATAAGCACTTATAGTACCAGTATCTAATCAAATAGTTCTTCTCAATACGCATATCCTCCATAAGTTCTTTCTCAAAAACCTTTCTACAATTCTCGTAGTTTTTCATCATTATCTGTATAATTGTCTTCCAAAACACAATATGTTTTCTCAAACGCTCACAATACTTAGGTGGAAGTAGTTTCAAATTATTAAGAAGACTTAAGGCTTTATTAGCATCAATAAGTGCTTTACTAAGTAATCCCTTTTTCGTGTAATAGACCATTCTAGCGTATAAGTATTTTAAGTATAAATACAATGCCCAGAAACCATAGTGGCTAGCTAAATCGTGAAAGGCGTTATCAATTGATAAATACTTCTCATTAATATTCTCATATGGTTTATTAGCATATTTCTTGATTATAACCGGTATTATCGATAAATATCTATATTTTATCTTCGGAATATCAATGTATTTTTCAGCTAGACCTAAGATCCGTTCAACCTCATCAAGATTTATTAACCAGTCTTTTTTCAAACCAATCCTCATATACTTGAGAAGCATAATTACATCTTTTGGCTCATTTGTAGACAGAGCCTCTTCTCTTAGTTTCTCATAGTTATCCATGAATACTTTTTGATCATCTAGAAGATATGCTAATAAACAACACAAACTGGGTTCATCAATACATTTACCATTATTATAGTAGTTGTTCAGAGCTTTCAAGAACTTATTTATCTTCTCATACTTACAAGAATCTAGTAGAAAACCATATGTATTCAATAATGATGAGTACTCAGTCAGGAAAGCTTTAACACTTTCATTATCTTTTTCCAACAAGTAGATCTTTAATAATTTTAATCCGGAATCAAATAAGAGGTTTACTTGTTCAAACTCACCAGTTTTGACATTATTGAGTGATTCAACATAGGTTTTTGTTAAATAATTCTTTGCTTCATCAAGTATTCCAAGACGCGATAAAATTATTGCTCTTATATAGGTTAAATAAACATTTTTATCAAATAATTTTTTCTTGACAGGTCTGCCGCTAAGGAGTTCTAGGAATACGTACTTCTCTAACCTAGGTCTATTCTGAGAGGTTTCTAGTAGTGACAACGCCTTATCATAGTAGCCAAATAAAACATATAACTTTAGCAAGAGTTTTTTTGAACCCAGCCTTCTTAATTGTTCATAATACTCTACCATGTCTTTATTTAATGAAATCTTATTATATAGTATTCTCTCTATGATCTTTTTAACATAGGGATCTTTCTCCTCCTCATATGCTTCAATGATTGTTCCCAATGGAGCTTTTTTGAGCAAGAAAAGTTTCTCAACTTTTTTCTTAAGATCACCTTGTAACCCATTATTTCTTAATATGCTCAAGATCATTTCTGGATCATGTATATCAGTGAATAACAAGCTAATTTTAAACATTGTTTTGCCTGTTAAGCCTTTACGGGACATTTCATTTCTTAACTCGGTTACATAAGTATCAGTACCTAAATCTATGTAGTGGATAGGATAGATTACCTTAATAAGTGGGTTAACCTGTTTTCTTCGTAAAGTTTTCTCTAATAATTGTGGATAATTAAGAATGATCAACAATTCTTCTATAGGTGACGTCGTCGCATAGAGGTATTTTTCTATGTTTGCTAAGATATTTGTCCAGTTCATAATTGATTCGAATATTTTTCTAAAATCATCGTTCTCTTTTAGTAGTGTATTTATAGTTTTAGCCCATGTTTTATGTGGTAACATATAGATTTTATTACTTAAAGGTGCAAGAAGCGAAAAGGGATCGCCACGCGTTTTAATCATTTTTGTAACTGATAAAATTAATTCTTTCGACGAGACATTATGTAGTGCTGTATACACGGACGCTAGACCTATTAGAGGAGAATACTTCTTTTCCTCATAATATTTTTTAAATATATTATAGATCATGTCATCAATGTTACTTGGAGGCTCTCGTAGATTATTCTTCCTACAATATTCTTCAATGTGTATTTCCATTAAGTTATGATAATTATTAAGTTCTTTGGTAACTGCTATTTGCTTTAATTCTTTCTCGCTATATATGCTTTGATCGTATTTGACAATAATGGTTTGACCTGTATAGTTTCTAGTTTTCTCTAATTCTTCAGGAGTAATAACTACATAGTTGTTCGATTTATAGAATTTCTTGACAATATCGAGGTTGTGCCCATCCATAGTGCCTATGAATCTCTTCGTTAATAAAGGGTTTACCTTGTGATAATCAATGTCGTCATAAATGGCTATCGTGTTTTTGGGGAGTCTTTCATGCTCGCTACTATATACTAGTCTATAAGCATATTTTTTCATTAAGACATGGGCTAGGAGATAGAGATGAGTTGATTTCCCTATGAAGTCTTCACCTGCTAATATAAGGTTATTGTTTCTAGAGACTATCTCAGCCATTAACTTTACTCGATTCATAGTCTCTTCGGGAATAACTAGTGATTTCACAGGGATTCTGAGGAAATACGCTAAGCATTTCTGACATTTGATCTCCATAAAATATAGTGTATCAAGGAACCTGAATAATTTCTTATAAGTTTTTATGTTCTTTAATAATTTCTTATACTTTGACTTATCCTTTATTAAGCGGGAAAAGGTATCGTACCCATATTTGTCTTCAAAATGCTTTAATAGCTTGATCCTTATGCCGGGATCCGGTATAATCTTATCAATGAAGTCTATTATTTTACAAATATCTTTTTCAAAAATGTATGTATCTAATAGATATTTTATCTTATTGAACAACTCTGTATATTTTGATAAGTAAATATTGTACTCTGCGAGAGCGGTCTCAAATCCTTCATGAGAAATTTTAACTGATAAGTCAATAAATGGAATAAGCCGCGGATTATTTGAAAATTTGAGCAAAAGATCAGATATTATACTTAAGTCTTTATTAATTGACAATTAGAGATACACCTATGTTATAAAATTATCTCATATCAAATATATCTTTAGTTTTATACGCGTTGAGTAATTCTTGTTTAGTAAAGTTTTAAACCCTACTTCTTTCTTCCAATAATATAATATATGAGTGATCCCAATAAGATTAATGCTGTAACATACGCAACATACTCGATCGGATATTTGTTAGAGGTTTGCATAGTCTTTTTTTCTTCAGGATTTTCTTGATTCACTGTTGTAGTTATGTTATAAGCATTAGTTGTTGTTATATGAGTTTTTCCTATTACATTGTATAGTTCTTCAACATTCGTATCTATTAGTTTATAATATAATTCATAGACGTATCTTTCGTTTTTTACAGTATTGTTTGCCTCTGTGAAATAGTAGTATTCGAGCAAGATCCCTGTGTTTTTATCATAAGTTGATCTTATTTTAGTATAATAGACATATTCTTCTTGTGTTGTTATATTCTCATATACTTTTTGTGTAAACGGAATAGTTTGGGGATCAACATATATGTTGAATTTATGACTGCTGTACTCTGTACTCCAGTTCACAAAACTGTTCATCTTATATCCTGGCATTCCCAATATTCTTGTAAAATAATTCTTAGTATCATTTAGATCTAAAAGCTCATAGTATCCCATAATACCTGTTTCATTCACTTTCAATCCAAAAAATTGGCCATGACCAACAACTACATAGTTCTCCATTCCCTCTTGTGGCGGTGGAGATGCTTTCAGTCTACCAACTATATAGTAAGTGAAATATACTCCTGGCCTCGCCCATGTAGGTGTAGATGTAACTATACCTTGTAGAAATGGAGAGATCATTATCACGACTAATACGAATAATAA